>NZ_VRUT01000380.1:0-468 GCF_008039465.1 Methylobacterium sp. WL120
CACTCGGTGCGGGCGTGGGCGTGACGGTCGGCGGAGCCGCGGCCGGCGCGGTCGCCTGCTCGCCCTCGGGGCCGGGGCTCGCCGGGCCGAGGACCACGATCGGCTCGCCGGCCTTGTACTCGGGCGAGACGCGGACCTGGTTGCGGCTCAGCTGCAGCGACAGCCGCCCGACCTTGCCGTCGGAGGTGAAGCGTAGCGCGCGCCAGTCGACGGCGATCTTGCGCGAGCCGACGCCGAGGAAGCCGCCGAAATCGATGATCGCCGCGCGCGGGCGCCCGTCCTTGTCGATGATCAGATCGATGATCCGACCGAGCTCGTCGCCGTTTGCGCTACGCACGCTCTTGCCGAGTACGCTCTCGTAATCCTGGGTGTCGAGTACGGTAGCGGGCGTGCCCTGCTGCTGTGCCTGCGGCGGCGTAGCCGGGGCGACCGGCGGTGCGGCCGGGGCGACAGGCGGCAGGGCCGGCG
>NZ_VRUT01000381.1:0-338 GCF_008039465.1 Methylobacterium sp. WL120
TTCATGCCAGCCTTCTCCGCTTGGCCGGCTGCGCTCGCCAGACCAGCTCCGCCGGCCAAGCTACCCGTGGCGGAGCGGCCCACCGTGCACTAACTTTACCCTTGGACCACCTCGTGGGGGCCGATCAATGGCTCCTGCGGGTCAAGGATGTCGGATCGGTTCGGGTGAACTGGTCGGTTGCGGCCATGTATACGGCGTCTGATCTGCAGCGGGATCGCTGCGCGCCCTGATGAAGTCCGCTTGGAGAACAGGTCCCACTCAATCAAGCGCGCTCGAAGCGCTTCGGATTGATCGGGGTGTCCTGGTTCTTCCTCTCCGTTTGTTCGCCATCACCTCAC
>NZ_VRUT01000382.1:0-323 GCF_008039465.1 Methylobacterium sp. WL120
GCCAACACATCCCCTCAACACGACACTCGATCACCCTGGCGCGGGGTGGAGCAGCCCGGTAGCTCGTCAGGCTCATAACCTGAAGGTCACAGGTTCAAATCCTGTCCCCGCAACCAAACCTCATATCCCACATAAGCCGGCTCGCCCAACGCGAGCCGGCTTTTTCGTGTTTTAAGCAGGCACGACGCTAATACTACTGTGTCACAAGATTTGGGAGTAGGGATGGTGATTCGATCTCGTGATGGAGCGAGGCATGGATCGCATGAACTCCCTGTTGGCTGCTGATCAGCTTCGTTTTGCAAGCTATCTGGAGGCTCTGTCAG
>NZ_VRUT01000383.1:0-317 GCF_008039465.1 Methylobacterium sp. WL120
CGGACGTAGCTGAACAGGTTCTCCGATCGATCTCCGCGCCCGCGCATCGCCTGATCCCACCCCTGCCTCTAACAGAGTGAATCATCTCCGCGACAAGCCTGCCAGCGACTTCTGCAGCAGCCTGCTAGCCTGTTGTTGGTCACATTTTCTTCACGCGAGCCGGTCTCCACCTCGCTTGGAAATGCTCTAGCAGGCTGCTGCAGAAGTCTGTGGCGGTTTGGCCTTGGAGATGATTCACTCTGCCTGAGCGAGAGGCGGGGTTTGATCGATGCGCGGACGTGAGGCGGCCTCGACCAACCTGTTCAGCTACGTTCGGC
>NZ_VRUT01000384.1:0-295 GCF_008039465.1 Methylobacterium sp. WL120
GCAGATCGGGCAGGCTGTCGGCGGCAAACCCGTAGAGGTCTGGTTCTGCGACGAGGCGCGGGTCGGCCAGAAGAACACCCTGACCCGGCGTTGGGCAGCACGCGGAACGCGCCCCTCGGATCCCAAGTGGCCTGCCCCCATTCGGTGGCCCAGGTTCGAAGTTAGTGCATTGTCGGTCGCGTGACGATGGCGGAGTGGGCGACCGGCGCTGAACCGCTGGGTTCAGGTGGCCATATGACAACCTGTGGCGCAGGCGGCTGGTAGCCGAGTGACGAGTGCGGCCGGATGGTGTTGT
>NZ_VRUT01000385.1:0-263 GCF_008039465.1 Methylobacterium sp. WL120
CTGACAGAGCCTCCAGATAGCTTGCAAAACGAAGCTGATCAGCAGCCAACAGGGAGTTCATGCGATCCATGCCTCGCTCCATCACGAGATCGAATCACCATCCCTACTCCCAAATCTTGTGACACAGTAGTACTAACAGGCTGCTGCAGAAGTCTGTGGCGGTTTGGCCTTGGAGATGATTCACTCTGCCTGAGCGAGAGGCGGGGTTTGATCGATGCGCGGACGTGAGGCGGCCTCGACCAACCTGTTCAGCTACGTTCGGC
>NZ_VRUT01000386.1:0-263 GCF_008039465.1 Methylobacterium sp. WL120
AGACGCGGCCCGTAACCCGGGCTCCCATCGAAGAGGCAGAATCCAGCCTCTCGGACGTCGGCCAATCCGTGGCAAACACCGATAACGATCCAAACCGAGCGTAACACCAGACTTCTGCAGCAGCCTGTTAGTACTACTGTGTCACAAGATTTGGGAGTAGGGATGGTGATTCGATCTCGTGATGGAGCGAGGCATGGATCGCATGAACTCCCTGTTGGCTGCTGATCAGCTTCGTTTTGCAAGCTATCTGGAGGCTCTGTCAG
>NZ_VRUT01000387.1:0-260 GCF_008039465.1 Methylobacterium sp. WL120
CTGACAGAGCCTCCAGATAGCTTGCAAAACGAAGCTGATCAGCAGCCAACAGGGAGTTCATGCGATCCATGCCTCGCTCCATCACGAGATCGAATCACCATCCCTACTCCCAAATCTTGTGACACAGTAGTATTAGCAGGCTGCTGCAGAAGTCGCTGGCAGGCTTGTCGCGGAGATGATTCACTCTGTTAGAGGCAGGGGTGGGATCAGGCGATGCGCGGGCGCGGAGATCGATCGGAGAACCTGTTCAGCTACGTCCG
>NZ_VRUT01000388.1:0-258 GCF_008039465.1 Methylobacterium sp. WL120
CCCCGATCCGGCCCGAGCGACACGTGCCTGACTCCATCGCGACCTTGCGCCTGAAGCTGGCACAAACACTCGCGCGAACCCTGCAACGATGTCCCTGCTGCCAACAAAGATTTATGACACAGTAGTACTAGCAGGCTGCTGCAGAAGTCTGGTGTTACGCTCGGTTTGGATCGTTATCGGTGTTTGCCACGGATTGGCCGACGTCCGAGAGGCTGGATTCTGCCTCTTCGATGGGAGCCCGGGTTACGGGCCGCGTCT
>NZ_VRUT01000389.1:0-258 GCF_008039465.1 Methylobacterium sp. WL120
CCCCGATCCGGCCCGAGCGACACGTGCCTGACTCCATCGCGACCTTGCGCCTGAAGCTGGCACAAACACTCGCGCGAACCCTGCAACGATGTCCCTGCTGCCAACAAAGATTTATGACACAGTAGTACTAGCAGGCTGCTGCAGAAGTCTGTGGCGGTTTGGCCTTGGAGATGATTCACTCTGCCTGAGCGAGAGGCGGGGTTTGATCGATGCGCGGACGTGAGGCGGCCTCGACCAACCTGTTCAGCTACGTTCGGC
>NZ_VRUT01000038.1:0-32694 GCF_008039465.1 Methylobacterium sp. WL120
TGGATCGCGCGGATGCGGGCGAGCGCGGCGCGCCGGTCGGCCCGGCGCAGGCGCACGAGCGGCGCCAGCACGGCGACGAGCGCGGCAGCGAAGGCGACGAGGCCAACGATGCGCCAGGTGGCGGGGAGATCGAGCCAGAGCCCAAGCCAGGATACGGCGAGGAACGCCAGAACGACGCCCAAGCCCCGCCACAGCACCGGCCAGGCCCGCTCCCAGAGGCCGGCGGCGCTGGCCTGCGCCACGAGCCGGTCGAGCTGCGCGGCGGTGTCGGATTGCTTCGGATCGGTTCTGCTCACGCCCGCAATCGCCTCGCCGCTCTCGAACCTGCATCTTTCTGCAGGCAGGCTAGCATGGTGGGCATCGTGCGCGTGCGGGTCAAATCCGCTCAGGGCGAAGCAAGTGCCGTTAGTTGTGCGACTGGATGAAGTTGCGCACAAGCGGGTAGGTCTGCCCTTCCCACTTGCGGCCCGAGAACACGCCATAGTGGCCGACGCCGGCCTGGAGGTGGTGGCTGCGCATGTGCGGGGGCAGGCTGGAGCAGAGGTCGTGCGCCGCCATGGTCTGTCCGACGGCGCAGATGTCGTCGCGCTCGCCCTCGACCGTCATCAGCGCGGTCTTGCGGATCGAGCGCATGTCGATCGGGTTGCCACGGTAGGTCAGCTCGTTCTTGGCCAGGGTGTAGTCCTGGAACACCGTCTTCACCGTCTCGATGTAGAATTCCGCCGCCAGGTCGAGCACGGCGAAGTACTCGTCGTAGAACCCGGCGATCGCGTCGGCCTTCTCGACCTCGCCGTTGGCCATGTGCCAGAACAGGTCCGCATGGCCCTGCATGTGTCGCTTGGTGTTCATCGACACGAAGGCCGAGACCTGCACGAAGCCGGGGTAGACGCGCCGGCCGGCGCCCTTGTGGCGCCGGGGCACGGTGGAGATCAGGTTCTTCTCGAACCACTCGATCGGCTTCGAGGTGGCGAGCGCGTTCACCGAGGTCGGGCTGATGCGGCAATCCACCGGGCCGGCCATCAGCGTCATGCTGCGGGGCGCGGCCGAATCCTTGGTCTCGGCCATGACTGCGGCGGCGGCGAGCGCCTGCACGGTCGGCTGGCACACGGCGAGCACGTGGGCGGGGCCGCCCATCGCCCCGAGGAACTGCACGAGGTGGCCGACATAGTCGTCGAAGCCGAAGGCGCCATCCGAGAGCGGCACGTCGCGGGCGTTGTGCCAATCGGTGATGTAGACGTCGTGGTCGGGCAGCAGGGTCTTCACCGTGCTCCGCAGCAGCGTCGCGAAGTGGCCCGAGAGCGGGGCCACCACCAGCACCTTCGGCTGCTCGGTGTCGATGTCCTTGCGGAAGCGCAGCAGGGTGCCGAACGGCGTCGAGAGCATCGGCTCCTCGACCACCGGGACCTCGCGGTTGCCGACCGCGATCGTGTCGATGCCGAAGGAGGGGCGCGCGAAGGTCAGGCCGGCGCGCATCATCATGCGGGCGCCGGCCGACATCCAGTTCATCGACTCGCCGAAGCCGGCCCAGGGCGAGACCGCATCGTGCAGCACCCGTCCCCAGGCCCGCGTCTGCTGGGCCATGTCGCATTGCATGTCGAACGCGTCGTACAGCATGGGGCGTGCACTCGTGCGCGACCGGCCCGACGAGCGGGCGGTCACGGCTTCCGGTTGGGGCTGATACGCCGCGTCGTGCTGCATCATCATGGAGGCAGGATCAGTCGTGCGCGCGAGCACCGCAACTGGTTAAACGACGAAGCCGCCGCCCTGTGGCTTCGGGGTATCACGTCTCGCAGCCGCCCGCTTGTCAGTCCGGGTAAGGCCATGCTCAATCGCGACGATGATCGATGGAGGCAGGCCCGCCGCGGGGCAGACCAAACGCTACGCCCAGAAGCGCGAGGCCATCCTCGACGCGGCGGCACGGCACTTCAACGCCCGCGGCATCCGCGGCACGGCGCTGAACGACGTCGGCGGCAGCGTCGGCCTCATGCCGAACAGCATCACCTACTATTATCGCCGCAAGGAGGACTTGGCGGCCGCCTGCTACGGTAGCACCATCGCGTGGCATGAGGCCCTGCTAGCCGAGACGGCGGCCTCCGCCGACCCGCCTCGGCGGCTCTCCGCCTTCCTCGCCGCGTATTTCCGCGATCTGGCGGCGATCGAGACCGGGGCGCGGCCGCCGCAGGTCCGGCTCACCGACATGCGCGCGCTGCCCGAGCCGCAGAGCGCGATGGTCTATGCCGCCTACAACGCCTTCTTCCGGCAGGCGCGCGCGGCGTTCTTCCCCGAAGCCGCCTTCCCGGGTCTCGACCGGGACGCGCTGAACGCGCGGACGCATCTCGTGATCTCGGTGGTCCACACGGTCCGCGCCTGGATCGACCGCTACGAGGCGGCAGACTACCCCCGCGTCGGCGAGCGCGTCGCCGACCTGCTGCTGCGCGGGCTCGCGGGGCCGGAGAGCCGCTGGAGCGGCGATGCGCCCGATCCCGTCGCGACACCCGCCGACCCGACCGAGCCGTTCCTGCGGGCGGCGACCGCGCTGATCAACGCGGAAGGCTATCGCGGCGCGTCTGTCGAGAAGATCTCGGCGCGGCTCAGCGTGACGAAGGGCTCGTTCTACCACCACAACGACAACAAGGACGACCTGATCGCCCAGTGCTTCGCGCGCACCTTCGAAATCCTGCGGCGGGAGCAGGAGGCGGCGGAGGCCGCCGGCGGCAGCGGCTGGATGCGGATCACCGCCTGCGCCCGCGCCCTGATGCGCCATCAGGTCTCCGAGCGCGGGCCGCTCCTGCGCTGCACCGCCGTCGGCGCGCTGCCGGACAGCCTGCGGGCCGAGATCCCGCTGACCATGCGGCGGCTGTGGGAGCGCCTCGCCTTCCCGATCGGGGACGGCATCGCCGACGGCTCGATCCGCGCGATCGACCCGTCGATCGCGGCCCAGGTCGTGAGCAGCATGATCGACGCGGCCTCCGACCTCGACCGCTGGTGCGAGGTCGAGGGGGCGCACGCGGCGGACGTCTTCGCACGCCCGCTGTTCGTCGGCGTCTACGCTCCGTCCGGTTAGAGCATTTTCAAGCGAGGTGGATGCCGGCTCGCGTGAAGAAAATGCGACCACACAGCAGGTTAGAGCTTTTTCCATGGTCCAGGGATCGCGGAAAAGCTCTAGGCCGCGATCAGGCCGCCGTCGTCGGCGACGCGGCGCAGATGGTAGGGCGTGTCGCCGAGCTGGTACTCGATCATCGCCAAGCGCTTGAAGTGGTGCGCGCCGATGTACTCCATGGTCATGCCGATGCCGCCGTGGAGCTGCACAGCCTCCTGGCCGAGGAAACGGCAGGCCTTGTTGACCTGCACCTTCACCGCGGAGAGCGCGGCCGCACGCTCGGCGGCGTCGGCGGATTCCACCATCATCGCCCCGTAGATCGCCATCGAGCGCGCCTGCTCCAGGGCGATCAGCATGTCGACCGCCCGGTGCTGCAGCGCCTGGAAGCTGCCGACCGTAACGCCGAACTGCTTGCGCTGCTTGAGGTAATCGACGGTGAGCGCGTGCAGCGCCGACATGGAGCCGAGCGCCTCGGCCGCCAGCGCCGCGATGCCGTGCTCGGCCACGCGCACGAGGAGCGGCAGGCCGTCCTCCGGATCTCCGAGTACGGCGTCCGCGCCGACCGCGACGTTGGCGAAGGCGACCTCCGCGGCCCGCCCGCCATCCTGGGTCGGATACGCTTCGATGGTCACGCCCGGCGCGTCCGCCGGCACCACGAACAGGCCGATGCCGTGCCGGTCGCGGCGCTCGCCCGAGAGGCGGGCGCTGACCACGATCAGGCCGGCGGAATCGGCGTTCAGCACCACGCTCTTCTGGCCATCGAGCACGTAGCCCGAGCCCTCGCGGCGGGCTTTCGTCGCGACATCGTGAAGGTCGTAGCGGGACTGCCGCTCGGTGTGGGCGAGCGCGAGACGCGTGGTGCCCTCGATCAGGCCGGGCAACCAGCGCGCCTTCTGGTCCGAATCGGCCCCAAGGCGAATCGCTGTCGCGCCGAGGACGCCGCTGGCGAAGACCGGCTCGACGGCGAGGTTCCGGCCGATCGCCTCCAGCACGATCATCGTCTCGACCGCGCCGCCGCCGAACCCGCCATCTTCTTCCGAGAACGGCAGGCCGCAGACGCCGAGCTCTGCGAGCTTGCCCCAGTTCGCCTCGGAGAACCCCATCGGCTCGCGGGTCCGGGCCTGGCGCGCCTCCAGCGAGGGATAGCCGTCGGCGCAGAAGCGCTCGACGCTGTCGCGCAACAGGTTCTGCTCTTCGCTGAAGTCGAAATCCATGAAACGAACCGCTTTCTACGAGACGCTCGACGCGACCGATGCGGCCGCGGGTCCCTTCTCCCAGGGGGAGAAGGACAGGATGAGGGGCGTGACCTTTCCGGATGGGTCATGCCCCTCACCCCAACACTCTCCCACCGGGAGAGGGGGCGGTCCGGAGCCACGCCCGCCGGACGGAGCAGAAATCAGAGCCCCAAGATGCCCTTGGCGATGACGTTGTGCTGGATCTCGTTCGAGCCGCCGTAGATCGAGACCTTGCGGTTATTGAAGTAGCTCGGCGCGGCCGCATCCACCCAGTCGAAGCCACCGGGCGGGTTGTTGCCGCCGCCGCCGCGGGCGGGCGCCGCGAGCGAGAACGGGCCGGCCAGCTCCACCAGCAGTTCGGTGGCGGCCTGTTGGAGCTGCGAGCCGCGGATCTTGAGGAGCGAGGAGGCCGGGTCGGGTTGCACCGAGTCGGCGCGGCCCAGCTTGGCCGCGACCCGCATCTGGGTGATCTCCAACGCCTTCAGCTCGATCTCGACCTCGGCGACGCGCCCGCGGAAGTCGCCGTCGTCCCACATCGAGCCGGCGCCGGACGGCATCTCCCGCGCCAGGCGCTTGATGCGCTGGATGCGCTCCTTGGTCAGGCCGATCCGGGCGATGCCGGTGCGCTCGTTGGCGAGCAGGAACTTGGCGTAGTCCCAGCCCTTGTTCTCCTCGCCGACCAGGTTCTCGACCGGCACGCGCACGGAATCGAAGAACACCTCGTTGACCTCGTGGCGCCCCTCCAGGGTGATGATCGGGCGCACGGTGATGCCCGGCGTCGTCATGTCCATCACCAGGAAGGAGATGCCGCGCTGCTTCTTCGCCTCCATGTCGGTGCGCACGAGGCAGAAGATCCAGTCGGCGTGCTGGCCGAGCGTCGTCCAGGTCTTCTGGCCGTCGACGACGTAGTGGTCGCCGTCGCGCACGGCCTTCGTCTTGAGCGAGGCGAGGTCGGAGCCGGCGCCGGGCTCGGAGAAGCCCTGGCACCACCAGTCGTCGAGGTTCGCGGCGCGCGCCAGAAAGCGCTCCTTCTGCGCCTGGTTGCCGAAGGTCGCGAGCACCGGGCCGAACATGTAGCAGTTGAACTGCTGCGGCAGCGGCACCGCCGCCTGCAGCAGCTCCTCGGTGTAGATGTAGCGCTGGATCGGCGTCCAATCCTGGCCGCCCCATTCCTTCGGCCAATGCGGCACGGCCCAGCCGCGGGCGTTGAGGATGCGCTGGGCCGTGACGACGTCGTCCTTGCCGAGTCCCCGGCCTTCCGAGACCTTGCGGCGGATCTCGGCCGGGATCTTCTCGCGGCAGAAGCTGCGGACCTCGTCGCGAAACGCGATCTCCTCGGCGGTGAAGCGCAGGTCCATGGCTCAGTTCCCGATCTCGAACAGGCCGGCGCAGCCCATGCCGCCGGCCACGCACATGGTGACGACGGCGTAACGCGCCCCGCGGCGCCGGCCCTCGAGCAGGGCATGGCCGACGAGGCGGGCGCCGCTCATGCCGAAGGGGTGCCCGACGCTGATGGCGCCGCCGTTGACGTTGACCCGCTCCGGGTCGATCCCGAGTGTGTCGCGGCAGTACAGCGACTGGCTCGCGAAGGCCTCGTTCAGCTCCCACAGGTCGATGTCGGCGACTTTGAGCCCGTGCCGCTCCAGCAGGCGCGGCACCGCGAAAACCGGGCCGATGCCCATCTCGTCCGGGCCGCAGCCGGCCGACGCGAAGCCGCGGAAGGTGCCCAGTGGGGCAAGCCCGCGCCTCACAGCCTCCGCCCCCGACATCACCACGCAGGCCGAGGCCCCGTCCGAGAGCTGGCTGGCGTTGCCGGCGGTGATGAACGCGGTCTCGCCGCGCACGGGCTTGAGCTTGGCCAGACCTTCGAGCGTCGTGTCGGGGCGGTTGCCCTCGTCCTTGGCGAGCCGCGTCTCGACGGTACGGGTCTCGCCGGTGGCCTTGTCGGTCACCGACATCATCGCGGAGATCGGCACGATCTCGGCATCGAACAGGCCGCGCTCCTGCGCCGCCGCGGTGCGGCGCTGGCTTTCCAGCGCGAACGCGTCCTGGGCCTCGCGCGAAATGCCGTAACGCTCGGCGACGATGTCGGCGGTCTCGATCATCGGCATGTAGATCGCCGGCAGGTGGGCGAAGAGCCAGTCGTTGCGGGTCAGCTCCTTCTGCACCTTCGGCTGCACCAGGCTGATCGATTCGAGGCCGCCGGCCACCGCCACCGGCACGCCGTCGAGGATCACGCGCCGTGCGGCGCTGGCGATCGCCTCGAGGCCCGAGGCGCAAAACCGCGACACCGTCACGCCGGCCGACCCGACCGGGATGCCGGCGACGAGGCTCGCGTGCCGCGCGACGTTGCCGCCGGTCGCGTTCTCAGGATAGCCGCAGCCGAGCACGACCTCCTCGACCTCGGCCGGCTCGACGCCGGCGCGCTCGACCGCGGCGCGGATCGCGTGGGCCCCGAGGTCGGCGCCGTCTGTCAGGTTCAGCGCGCCGCGGAACGCCTTGCCGATCGGCGTGCGGGCGGTGGAGACGATGACGGCGTCGATCATGCGGGTCGGGCTCCGGTGTTGTCGCGCGCCGTCATGGCCTGTACTTCGGCGACGAGCACGCTGGCGAGCAGCTTGCCCGCCGGGCTACGGGGGAGGGCGTCCCGGAATTCGAGCGCCCGCGGGATCTCGTGGCGGCCGATGCGGCTGGCGAGGAAGGCGTTGAGCTCGTCGAGGGTGAAGCGCTCGGCGCCGGGCTTCAGGGTGACGAAGGCCTTGGCCGCCTGGCCGCGATAGTCGCAAGGGATGCCGATGACGATGGTCTCGGCGACCGCCGGATGCTCGTAGATCGCGCTCTCGATCTGCACCGGGTAGACGTTGTAGCCGCCCGAAATGATCATGTTCTTGCGCCGGTCGACGAGGTCGAACAGGCCGTTCTCGTCCACTCGCCCGATGTCGCCGGTGAGGAACCAGCCGTCGCGGAACGCTTCGGCCGTGGCGTCCGGCTGCTCGAAGTAGCCGGCGAAGACGTTGGGCCCGCGGATCGCGATCTCGCCGGTCTCCCCGGTCGGCACCTCCACCGAAGGGTCGTCGAGGGAGACGACCCGCATGGCGATGCCCTTCAACGGGATGCCGATCACGCCGGGCCGGCGCTCGGCCGCGCGCGGCAGGCGGGTGCCGGCAGGCGAGGTCTCGGTCATGCCCCAGCCGACCCCGAGGTTGACGCCCATCAGCCGGCTCAGGCGGCCCATCACGTCGAAGGGCAGGGGCGCGCCGCCGCTCATGCACGAGCGGAGCGACGAGAAGTCCACCGCCTCGATGCCGGGGCGGTTCAGCAGCGCGAACCACATCGTCGGCACCCCCGGCAGCGCCGTAGCGCGGCGGACTTCGATGTCGGCGACGATCTCCTCCGGGTCGAAGCGCTGGCGCAGCAGGATCTGCGTGCCGCCGCGGATGCCGCGCAGGAGCACCGTCGTCAGCGCGTAGATGTGGAACAGCGGCAGAACGCAGACGGCGCGGGCCGAGGCCTCGCTCTCGTCGCCGTCGTCAGTCCAGAGCCGGTACATCGAGACGGCGGCCGTCAGGTTGCCGTGGGTCAGCATCGCCGCCTTCGGCAGGCCGGTGGTGCCGCCGGTGAATTGCAGCAGCATCACGTCGGAGGGCTTGCGCTGCGGCCAGGCGGCCGGGCGCGGCGCGCTGCGCAACGCGGCCAGCGGTACGACGCCGGAGCGGTCCGGGATCGGCAGGGGCTCCAGCACGGTGGAGGCGCCCCATTCCGCGTCGTCGCCGACGAGGACGGTGTCCACGGCGCCCTCGTCGAGCAGCGTCAGCGCCACCGGCAGGAAGCCGGGCAGGTTGGTGGTCACGAGGACGCGGGCGCGGGTGGTGCCGATCTTGTGCGCGAGTTCCCGCGGCGCATCGAGGCCGGACAGGTGCGCCACCCGCAGCCCGGCGCGGGCTGCGGCGAAGAACGCCACAGGGTGGAACGGGGTGTTCGGCAGGTGCAAGCCGATCGTGGCGTCGGGCGCCAACCCGAGCCGGATCAGGCCGGCGGCGATCGCCTCGACGTGGTCGGCGAATTCGGGATAGCCGATCGGGCGTCCGCGAAAATCGAAAGCCGGCCCCTTCGCCCCGGCGACGCCGGCCGCGAGCAGGTCCGGAATCGTTCCGACCTCGATCGCGCCGTCCCAATCGCAGGATTCCGGGAAGTGCCGCGCCCAGGCCTCCGCCCGAGCCTCCGCTGGCGATTCGGCCTCTCGGATCGCCAGATGCGACACGCCAACCTCCCAGACGCGACCTCGGGCGGGTCGCTGTTCCATGATTGCGAAATTCGATTTATGCCGATGGCGGTCGCTGTCAACCGAACATACCGGTTTTTCGAAACCGGAAGGCCGGGCGCGGTGCCAGGCGGCGCCGCACACGCGCCGAATGCAGGATCTGGAGGAACCGATGGAGCCGACGACGGAACAGGACCTGCCGCTGTCGGGCATCCGCGTCCTCGACTTGTCGCGCGTGCTGGCCGGCCCGTGGTGTGGACAGGTGCTCGCCGACCTCGGCGCCGACGTGATCAAGGTCGAGCATCCCGAGCGCGGCGACGACACCCGCGACTGGGGCGTCGCCACCAGCCCGGGCAACACCACCTATTTCGACAGCGTGAACCGCAACAAGCGCTCGCTCGGCCTCGACCTCGCGACCGAAGAGGGCGCGGACCTGGCGCGCAGGATCGCCGCCGGCTGCGACGTGCTGATCCAGAACTTCAAGCGCGGCGGCGCCGACAAGCTCGGCCTCGGCTACGCGCGCCTCTCGGCCGAGAACCCGGGCTTGGTCTACTGCTCGGTGGCCGGCTACGTCGGCGACGGGCCGGAGGCGGACCGGCCGGGCTACGACCTCGTGGTGCAGGGCGAGTCCGGGCTGATGGCGTTGAACGGCCGGCCCGAGGAGCCGCCGCTGAAGTTCGGCGTGGCGGCGGTGGACCTGTTCACCGGCCAGTACGCGGCGCAGGCGGTGCTCGCCGCGCTCCTGCAGCGCCACCGCACCGGGCGCGGACGCCACGTCGAGATGGCGCTCTACGATTCCGGCCTCAGCCTCACCTCCTATGTCGGCCTCGCAGCGCTCGCCCTCGGCCGCGATCCCGAGCGGGTCGGCAACGCCCACCCGGCGATCGTGCCCTACGGCGTGTTCGAGGCGGCGGACGGTCCCCTCGTGATCACGGTCGGCAACAACGGCCAGTATCGCCGCTTCTGCACGGTGATCGGCCGCGAAGACCTTGCCGCCGACCCGGACTTCGCGACCAACCTCGGCCGCTCGCGCCATCGCGCACGGCTCGCCCCCGAGATCGACCGCGAACTGGCCCGCATCCCGCGAGCGGCGCTGATCGAGGCGCTTCGCGCCGCCGGCATCCCCTGCGGCGAGGTCGCGGGCCTGCACGAGGCGTTCCGTTCCGAACGCACGGCGCAGGCCGGCATGCTGCACGCGGGCCGCTCGCCCGTCCTCGCGCCGCCCTATCGCCTCGACGGCGACCGGCCGCCGGTGCGCCGGCCGCCGCCGAGCCTCGGCGAGCACACCGACGCGCTGCTCGCGGAACTCGGCCTCGATTCGAAGCATATCGCGGACCTGCGGGCACGCGGCGTCGTCGCAGGCTGAGCCTCGCCGACAGGGCCGGACCCCGATCTCGAAAACGGCCGACGCCCGGAGCGAACCGGGCGCGGCGACGATGAGGAAGCCAGCATGACCGACACCCCGACCACCCTCCGCCGCGACGGCCGCATCGCCGTGATCACCCTGGCCTCGCCGCCGGTGAACGCGCTCGGCACCCCGTTGCGCGAGAGCCTGCGCGACCGGATCGCGGAAGCGGGCGCGGACGAGGCGGTCGGCGCGATCGTGCTCACCGGTTCGGGCAAGCTGTTCTCGGGCGGCGCCGACATCACGGAGTTCGGCAAGCCGCCTCGCGGTATGGGCCTGGGTGAGCTGCTCGACATCATCGAGACCTCGTTCAAGCCGGTGGTCGCCGCGATCCACGGGCAGGCGCTCGGCGGCGGCCTCGAGCTCGCGCTCGCCTGCCACCACCGGGTCGCGACGCCCTCGGCCAAGCTCGGCCTGCCGGAGGTCAAGCTCGGCCTCGTGCCGGGCGCCGGCGGCACGCAGCGCCTGCCGCGGGTGGTCGGCCCGCAGAAGGCTCTGGAAATCATCACCTCGGGCCAGCCCGTCGGCGCCAAGGCCGCGCAGGCGATGGGTCTCGTCGACGCGTTGACCGGCGCGGTCACATTAGTGGCGGACGCGGTCGCCTTCGCCGAGCGCGTCCTGGCCGAGGGGCAGGCATCGCCGCGCATCCGCGACCGCGACGACCGGATCGCCGAGGGGCGCGACAACCCCGGCCTGTTCGAGGCCTTCCTTAAGGCGAACGCGAAGAAGTTCCGCGGCCTCGAGGCGCCGGAGGGTTGCATCCGCTGCGTCGAGGCGGCCTGCAATAGACCGTTCGCGGAAGGCATGGCCTTCGAGCGCGAGACCTTCGAGCGGCTGATGCACGGCGCCCAGTCGATCGCCCAGCGCCACGTCTTCTTCGCCGAGCGCGAGGCCGCCAAGATCCCGGGCCTGGGCAAGGACACGCCGACCCGCGCGGTCGCCCGCGTCGGCATCATCGGCGCCGGCACGATGGGCGGCGGCATCAGCATGAACTTCCTCAACGCCGGCATCCCGGTGACGATCGTCGAGGCCAAGCCCGAGGCGCTGGAGCGCGGGCTGAAGACGATCCGCAGGAACTACGACGGCTCGGCCAAGAAGGGCCGCATCACCGCCGCCGACGTCGAGACCCGGATGGGGCTGCTCACCGACAGCCTCGACTTCGCCGACCTCGCCGCGTGCGACCTGATCATCGAGGCGGCGTTCGAGGACATGGACCTCAAGCGCACGATCTTCGAGAAGCTCGACGCCATCGCCAAGCCGGGCGCGATCCTCGCCTCCAACACCTCCTACCTCGACATCGACGTGATCGCCGGCATGACGAAGCGCCCGCAGGACGTGATCGGCATGCATTTCTTCTCGCCGGCCAACGTCATGCGGCTCCTCGAAGTGGTGCGCGGCGCGAAGACCGCACCCGACGTGATCGCCACCGCGATGGCCCTGGGGCGGCGGATCGGCAAGGTCGCGGTGCTGGTCGGCGTCTGCCACGGCTTCGTCGGCAACCGCATGCTGGAGCAGCGCCAACGCGAGGCCAACAAGCTGATCCTCGAAGGCGCCCTGCCGCAGGACGTGGACCGGGTGGTCGAGGGCGTCGGGTTGCCGATGGGGCCGTTCGCGATGAGCGACCTCGCCGGCCTCGACATCGGCTGGTCGGCCGAGACCTCGAAGGGCGAGAGCGTGCGCGACATCCTGTGCGAGCAGGACCGCCGCGGACAGAAGACCGGGCGCGGCTTCTACGATTACGACGAGAACCGGAAGTCCACGCCCTCGTCCGAAGTCGAAGCGGTGATCCGTCAGGTGTCCGAGCGCAAGGGCATCGCCCGCCGCACCGTGACGGACCAGGAGATCCTGGAGCGCTGCCTCTATCCGATGGTCAACGAGGGCGCCAAGATCCTCGAAGAGGGCAAGGCGCTGCGGGCCTCCGACATCGATACGGTGTGGATCAACGGCTACGGCTGGCCGGTCTACACCGGCGGCCCGATGCACTGGGCCGACGCCATCGGCCTCGACACGATCCTGGCTCGGATGCAGGCTTTCGAAGCCGAGCACGGGCCGGAATTCACGCCTTCGGCCCTGTTGGAAAAGCTCGTCGCGGAAGGCGGGAGCTTCGCCGGGTACGACAGGGCGGCGCGGAACGCGGGCTGAAAGCGCCACCCTCCAACCTTCGCGCGGCTGCGACTTCTCGGGTTGCCGAAGGTGCCGCTGGTCCCCTCTCCCGAACGGGAGAGGGGGCCGTACAGGGCTTCGAGCGATCGTCTCTCTTACCCGATCGCCCCGCTGGCGATCGTCACGCCGCCATCCACCACGATCGCCTGACCGGTCGTGAACCGCCCCGCGGCGGAGGCGAGGAAGATGGCGGCGCCCGCGATCTCGTCCGGCTCGCCGATGCGGCGCAACGGGGCGCCCGAGGTCGCGGCCTCCAGCACCTTGGGGTCCTCCCACAGGGCGCGGGCGAAGTCGGTGCGCACGAGGCCGGGGCAGATGCAGTTCACCCGGACGTTGTGTGGGCCGTACTCGACCGCGTAGTTGCGGGCGAGCTGCATGTCGGCGGCCTTCGAGACGTTGTAGGCACCGATCACCGGCGAGCCCTTGAGGCCGCCGATCGAGGAGACGATGACGATCGCGCCGTCCCGCCGGGCGATCATCGACGGCGCCACGAGCTGGATCAGCCAGTGGTTCGAGACGACGTTGTTCGACAGGATCTTCTGGAACTGCTCGTCCTTGATCTCGGCGAGCGGGCCGTAATACGGGTTGCTGGCGGCATTGCAGACCAGCACGTCCACTTCCCCGAATTTTTCGCGGGTTTCGGAGATCAGGCGGACGAGGTCGTCCTTCACCGAGATGCTGGCCGGCACCGCCATCGCGCGGCCCGCGCCGTGCGCCGCCTCGATCTCGGCCACGACCGCGTCGCAGGCCTCGCGCTTGCGCGACGACACCACCACCCGCGCGCCCTGCTCGGCCATCCGCAGGGCGATGGCGCGGCCGATTCCCCGGGACGAGCCGGTGATGACGGCGACTTTGCCGGTGAGATCGAACAGCGACATCGGATCATCCTCTCGCGCGTCTGAGCTTGGCCATGCCGCCGATCCAGCGGTCGTGGTCGTCGGCCTTGCGGCGCACGTACGCGGCGACTTGGCCGTGCGGCAGGATCAGGAATCGGCCCTCCGCGAGCCCCGTGAACGCCGCCTCGGCTACGGCGGCAGGGCTGAGCAGGCCGTCGCGCAGAGCCGGCTCGCGCGGGGAGGCGCCGCGCACCATCGCCGTGTCGACGCCCTGCGGACACAGCGCGGCGACGCGGATGCCGTGATCGCGATGGGTGATCGCCAGGTGCTCGCAGAAGCCGAGCGCAGCGTGCTTGGTGGTGGAATAGGTGGCGCTGCCGATCTGGCTGAGCAGCCCCGCCGCGGAAACCGTGGCGAGGAAGCTCCCGGAGCGCCGGGCGATCCAATCCGGCAGCAGCGCCCGCGCCGCGTGGACGTGGCCCATGACGTTGACGGCCCAGGCGCTGGCCCAGTCGGCTTCCGCTGCGGAGGCCGCGTTCTCGGGATCGGGATCGCGGAGCAGGATGCCGGCATTCGAGGCGTAGACATCCACCCGGCCGTGGTCGCGGATCGTGCGCGCGACGAGGTCGGCGACGCTCTCGGCCTCGCCCACGTCGCAGGTCGCGGGCGTGCCGCCGACCTCGGCCGCGGTCTCGGCGGCGCCGGCCGCATCGATGTCGGCGGCGACGACCGTCGCGCCGTCCGCCGCGAACCGCGCGCAGAGGGCGCGGCCGATGCCGCCCGCAGCGCCGGTGACGACGACGATCCGATCCATCGCGGTCAGGCCCCGGCCTTCACGGCGAAGGACCAGGCCGCGTCGGCGAGCTTGGGGACGCGGGCCGCCATGTCGGCGGCGTGGTCGCTCGCGGCGGTGCCGGCCTTCATCCGCCCGGCGATGCCCTGCAGGATGCCGACGAGGCGGAACAGGTTGTAGGCGAAGTACCAGTTCAGGTCGGGCAGGCCGTCGCGCCCGGTCTCGCGGCAGTAGAGCGCCACCGCCTCCGCCTGCGTCGGGATGCCGAGGCTCCCGAGGTCGAGGCCGCCGAGCGCGCTGCGCCCGTCCGCCGGCAGCACCCAGTGCATCAGCAGGTAGCTGAAGTCGGCGAGCGGATCGCCCAGCGTCGAGAGTTCCCAATCGAGCACCGCGGCGACGCGGCCGCCCGAAAAGATCATGTTGTCGAGGCGGTAGTCGCCGTGGACGATCGAGACGCGGTCCTGCTCCGGCACGGTCCGCGGCAGCCACGCGATCAGCCGCTCGGCCGCCTCGAGCCGGTCGCCCTCGGCGGCGCGGTACTGCCTGGTCCAGCGATCGACCTGGCGGGCGAAGTAGTTGCCCGGCCGCCCGTAATCGTCGAGCCCGATCGCGGCGTGGTCGGTCTGGTGCAGGCGCGCCAGTGTCGCGATCATCCCCTCGTAGACGCCGCGCCGTTCCGCCGGCCCGAGGTCGGGCAGGGCCGCGTTCCAGTGCACCGCGCCCTCGACCGCCTCCATCACGTAGAAGGCCGCGCCGACGACGCCGGCATCCTCGCACAGCGCGTCGGCGCGGGGCACCGGGAAGCCGGTGCCGTGCAGCGCCCGGATCAGGCGGTATTCGCGCTCGACCGCGTGCGCCGAGGGCAACAGCGGGCCGAACGGCTTGCGTCGCAGCACGTAGGCCCCGCCCGGCGTCTCCAGTCGATAGGTCGGGTTCGATTGGCCGCCCTTGAACTGGCGCAGCGCGAGCGGGCCGCGAAAGCCCGCCACGTGCCCGGCCATCCAGGCCGACAGCGCGGCCTCGTCGATCCGGTGGCGCGGGTCGACCGGCTTGGTGCCGGCGAAGGCGGCGTCCCCGGTCTCACTCACGCGGCGGGGCCCGCGTTGCTGTGCCGGGCGAATTCCAGGCGGGCGATCGAGCGGTTGTGCACCTCGTCCGGTCCGTCGGCCAGCCGCAGGGTGCGGACGTGGGCGTAGGTCCGCGCCAGGTCGAAGTCGTCGGAGACGCCGGCGCCGCCATGGGCCTGGATCGCGTCGTCGAGCACCTTCAGCGCGATGCGCGGGGCGGCGACCTTAATCATCGCGATCTCGAGCTTGGCCGCCTTGGCGCCGACCTTGTCCATCATGTCGGCGGCCTTCAGGCAGAGCAGCCGCGTCATCTCGATGTCGATGCGGGCTTCCGCCACCCGCTGCTCCCAGACCGACTGGTCGGCCAGCCGCTTACCGAAGGCGGTGCGCGAGAGCAGGCGGCGCACCATCGCCTCCAGGGCGGCCTCGGCCGCGCCGATGGTGCGCATGCAGTGGTGGATGCGCCCCGGCCCGAGGCGGCCCTGGGCGATCTCGAAGCCGCGGCCCTCGCCGAGGATCAGGTTCTCGGCCGGCACGCGCACGTCGCGCAGGATCACCTCGGCGTGGCCGTGTGGGGCCTCGTCGTAGCCGAACACCGAGAGCATCCGCTTGATCTCGACGCCGGGCGCGTCGAGGGGCACGAAGATCTGGGATTGCTGTTGGTGGCGCGGCGCGTCGGGGTCGGTCTTGCCCATGACGATCGCGACCTTGCAGCGCCGGTCGCCGACGCCGGTGGACCACCACTTGCGGCCGTTGACGACGTAGTGGTCGCCGTCGCGGCGGATCGAGGTCGCGATGTTGGTCGCGTCCGAGGAGGCGACCTCCGGCTCGGTCATCAGGAAGGCGGAGCGGATCTCTCCGGCCATCAGGGGCTTGAGCCAGCGCTCCTTGTGCATCGCGCTGCCGTAGCGGTGCAGCACCTCCATGTTGCCGGTGTCGGGCGCCGAGCAGTTGAACACCTCCGAGGCCCACGCGATCCGGCCCATCTCCTCGGCGCAGCGCGCGTAGTCGAGGTTGGTCAGCCCGGCACCCCGGAATTCCTCGGTGTCGTGCTCGGGCGAGGGCGGCAGGAACAGGTTCCACAGGCCGGCCGCGTGCGCCTTCGCCTTCAGGCCCTCGATCGCCTCGGAGGGCGCCCAGCGGTCGGGCACGGTCTGCGCCGTCTCGGCCTTCACGGCGTCGAGCGCCGGGTAGACCTCGGCGGCCATGAAGTCGCGCACGCGCTTGAGCCAGCGCTCCTGCGTCGAGGACGGGGAAAAATCCAATGCTTCCACTCCCTGGGCCCGCCGACGTCGTCGCGCGGCTGGGCGAGGGGACCGTACTCCCGCTTCGAATCGGGCGACAAGCCCCGACCGGGCCAGGCCTGAAAGATCGCGCCGGCCGTCTGCGACGGCGGCCCGGACCGGACGTGCGGTCCGTCGCAGGACGCAACCGCAAGGCGATCTCGGCGGACCGAAGACACGGCGTCAATCTTAATATTGGATGTTAGAAGCCCGAACACTATGCTGCAAACCAATCGGTGAAATTTACTATGAAACCGACCAATTGCCTATGGTTCGCCAAATTGCTTGCTCGCGAAACCCAGATCAGGAAGAAAGATGCTGTGTTTCAAATACGGGGGCCGTCATGATCTCTTCCGCCGCAGTCGTCACCACCAATCCCGCCGCCATCGATGCCGTCGCCGCGGCCGGCGCGGACGACGTCGAGGTCCGCCTGTTCGAGATCTTCCGCAAGTACCTGAAGGTCGAGGACGTCCGCTGGGACAGCGCGACGACGATGGAGGAAGCGCAGATCGACTCCCTGGACCTCGTCGAGGTGATCTTCGAGATCGAGGACCAGTTCGGCGTCGAGGTGAACTTCAACGCCAACGCCAAGCCCGCCGCCGAGACCACCTTCGGCGACGTGGTCGGCCTGATCCGCTCGGCCCTCGCCGCCAAGGCCCGGAGAGCATGAGCGCCGTCGTCGTCACCGGGCTCGGCGTCGTCTCGCCGAGCGGGCTCGACCTCGAGACCTACTGGGCGAACCTGATCGCGGGCCGCCCGAACTTCACCGTCGCCCGCGCGCTCCCGGATGCGAACCTGGTCGTCGCGGCGATCGACGAGGGGACGGCGTTCGCCGACCTGCCGATCTCTGTTCCGGGCGCCTGCGACCGCAACGCCGTGCTGGCGGTGGCCGCCGCCGGCCGCGCCCTCGCGGACGCCGGCATCGCGCCCGGCTCGGTGGCGCCCGAGCGCATCGCGGTGATCCTCGGCAACGGCGGCGGCGGCCTGACCAGCCTCGACACGCAATACGAGCGGCTCTTCGCCGAGAAGAAACGCCCCCATCCGTTCTCGGTCGTGCGCGCGATGGGAAGCTCCTCGGCGAGCTGGGTCTCGATCGCCTACGGCGCGCAGGGCCCGTGCTTCGTCCTGGCCAGCGCCTGCGCCTCGGCCACCCATGCCATCGGCGTCGCCGCCCAGCTCGTGCGCAGCGGCGTCGTCGACGTGGCGATCACCGGCGGCACCGAGGCGCCGCTCTCCGCCGGCACGCTGCTCGCCTGGAACGGCATGAAGATCATGAGCCGAACAGGATGCCGCCCGTTCTCGCGGGACCGCGACGGCCTCACCGTCGGCGAGGGCGCGGGCGTCGTCATCCTGGAGCGCGAAGAGCATGCGCGGGCGCGGGGACGCGTGCCGCAGGTAGCCGTGGCGGGCTTCGGCTCGGGGGCCGACGCCGGCGACATCATGGCGCCGACCGCCGACGGCATGGTGCGCGCGATGCGGGCCGCTTTGGCCGATGCCGGCCTGTCGCCGGCCGACATCGCCTACGTCAACGCGCACGGCACCGGCACGCGGGCTAACGACCTCACCGAGGTCGCGGCGATGCGGACCGTCTACGGGGCGGGACGGGTGCCGCCGGTCTCCTCGACCAAGGGCACGACCGGGCACGCCCTGGGCGCGGCCGGGGCGCTCGAAGCGGTGGCGACGGTGCTCGCCATGACCCGCTCGGAGGCGCCGCCGACGGCGAGCCTAACCGAGCCGGACCCCGATCTCGACATCGACGCGATCCCGCTGCGCTCCCGGGCGATGCCGATCGGCGCGGCCATGTCGAACTCCTTCGCGTTCGGCGGCCTGAACGCCTGCCTCGTTCTGCGTCGGGTGACCTGACGCGGGGCGCTCCATGACCACCCCTGCCTGCCCATAGAACCACGGCCCGTCCGATGATCGAGACCCTGCTGGACCGCGTCGCCGCCCCTCCGGTCGCCGACGCCCGCGACACCTTCCTGGCGACGCTTCGCATCCGCGTCGGCACGCGGATCGGCGCGTCCGCCTGGACCCTGGTGGACCAGGCGCGGATCGATCGCTTCGCGGCGGCGACCGACGACCACCAGTTCGTCCACGTCGATCCCGTCCGCGCCGCGGCCGAGACCCCGTTCGGCGGGACCGTGGCGCATGGCTACCTGACGCTGTCGATGCTCGGCGGCGCCCTCGGCGACGTGCTGCCGGCCGACCCCTGCGTGCGGGCGGTGCTGAACCTCGGCGCCGAGAAGGTGCGCTTCGTGACGCCCGTGCGCGTCGATTCCCGCGTCCGCGCGGTCTTCACCCTCGACGGCGTCAGCGCGCTGCCGGGGCACCGGGCGGCGCTCCGACTCGGGGCGACGATGGAGGCGATCCAGCCCGGCGAGGCGGAGGCGCGGACGGCGTTGACCGCCAGCCTGACGCTAATGCTGGTCTTCGCCGACGAGACCGGTCGCGCCTGAGCACGGCCTGCACGCGCGCCAAACGGCGTTTGTCTCGGGCATCGTCCTGCAGGAGGGTCTCTGCGCAGCATTCTGTCCCATTTCTGGACACATACTGGCATTCGGAATGCCGGTTCCGAGTATTGCACGCTATTCCGCTGCCGGCCTTCACGGCAATTTAACCACGACGACGCATGGATCAGGAGGACATTCTTACCTTATAGAGCGGTCGGACTATCGGGATGCGGATCGGATCGACAGGCGGAAAGGCGGGCGCCCCCCGGGACGGCGCCGTCGCGCGGATCGGACGGACGCTCCTGTGTACGCTGTTCGCCGCCGGCGCCCTCGGCGCGGCCGGGGCCAGGGCCGAGACGATCGGCGAGACCATGGAATGGGCGCTCCGGACGAGCTTCGACCGCAAGGCGGACGACGAGCGCCAGGCGGCCCTCGAAGCCCGGCTGCTCAGCGGCTACGAGGCCTTCCTGCCGACCATGGGCTACTCGATCACCCGCCGCCTCGACAGCAAGATCAAGTACACCCCCGATTTCGCCTCCGATCCGCTGATCGGCGGGAGCGACACCCTGCAGCGATGGCAGCCCAACACGTCGGGCTTCCAACTGAGCCTGCCGCTGTTCGACGGGTTCAAGCGCTACAACGAGCTGGAAGCGGCCCGCAGCGCGACCGAGGCCGGGCGCGGCCTGCAGGACGCCAAGGCGCAACAGATCCTCCTCGACACCGCGAGCGCCTACCTCGCCGTCCTGCGCGACCGCGAGATCGTCCGCCTGCGCGAGGCGGCCATCGCCGACGTGGCGAAGGTGGCCCGCAGCGTCGCCCTGCGGCGCGAGGTGCACGACGCCACCAACGCCGAGGCCGCCCTGGCCGATTCGCGCGTGCTCGCGGCCACCACCAACCTCGAGCAGGCGAAGGCGGGCCTCGTCACCTCCGAGGTCGAGCTGGCGCGGCTCGCCGGCCCGACCGCCAACCCGAGCGGGCTGCCGTCGATCCCCAACAGCCTGTTGCCGCAGTCACTGGACGAGCTGCAAAGCATCCTGGTCGCCGCCAACCCGACGCTGATCGCGGCCCGCCTCGACGCGACCTCGGCGGACTACCTCGCTCGGGCCTCCTACGCCCAGTTCCTGCCACAGGTGAGCCTGGAGGTGACGCACGGGCGGCGCGGGCCGGCCTCGTTGACGCCGTACCGGGTGCTCGAAACCTCGACGATGCTGCAGACCATCATCCCGATCTACCAGCCCGGCGAATTCGGTAACGTCGCCCTGCAGCACGCGGCGGCCCGCCAGAAATCCTATGCCGCGCAGGACCTCGAGAACACGCTGATCGCGCAGGCGACGAGCGCGTTCAAGCAGCGCCGCTCGACCATCGTGCAGGTCGCCCAGGCCGACCAGCGCGTCCGCAAGATCTCCCTCGCCGTGCGCGGCCGTCAGATGGAGCTGCAGATCGGGTCGATGACCGTGGTCGACGTGCTCAACACCGTCGCGGAGCTGGCCGACGCCCGCGTCGCCAAGATCAACCTCGAATTCGCCCGCGACCGCGCGACCTACGCCCTCGCCGCGGTGATGAACCGCCTGCGCGCGTAGAAGCCGGACAGCACGCGGCCGTCAGGTATCTCGTCCTGCGGCCGGTGCCGCCGTGAGGCGGCCACCGTCGGATTCACAGCCTCGACGGTGCATGCCGCGCTATCGGGCGACGATCGGCGGGACCAAGACTGCGCGCCATCGCCGAATCGAATCGACTCGACTCAAGCGTCTCCGCGCTGAAAGCCCTTATATTCGGCGGTCTCTCGGCTTGAATCCCGAAATTTGAGAAGAGGTTGCGTCTCGGGCACGACACGCATGAGCCATCCGCGCCGTCGTTTCAGCGGCGAAGACCGAAATCGCGCGCGCCGGCAACCCGCTCGGCCACGTTCGATGCGAATTCCGTAGTCTTCGCGCCTATAGCCCGGGAGATAGGCGGAATTTTTTGGTAAATTCCGAGAAGATTACGTAGAAAGTCGGGCACATTAGGATTAATAACTCTCATTCGTTGCGAAGATGCTGGCAATCGCGCATTCATTGTTCGTCGGCCCAAGGGTGGCGCCGCGAAGAAAAGGGAACAGGAACATGACCGAACTCAAGCTCGACCAGGTCAAGCAGATCGCTGGCGGCGGCGGCTCCTGCGGCCAGGACAAGGGCGGCTCCCCGCCCCCGGCCCCGGCCTGCGGCCCGTCCAAGGGCGGCAAGTGCAGCTAAACGCGACGCCATCATTGCGTTGATCGTGGACGATGTGGAGCGGATGAGGTCCGCTCCGCATCGAGGCCCGAGGGGCTGTGCCGGGACGCTTCGCGTCCGGCGCAGCCCTTTTGCGTTTCGGCCCTCCGTAACCTCGACCGGTCTTCCGTCGCGACAGCCCCGAGGCACGAACGCCCGGCCCGGCATGGATGTGACCTGCCCGCCAACAGCGTCAAGCGACGGTTCTACGGTCGACGTCTTCGCCGATGTTCGAAAGATGGGTGTATTAGGATTAATTACTCTGTTTTGTTGCGAAGATGCTGGCGATGCTGCATCCATTGGTCGTCGGCCCGAGGGCGGCGCCGCACAAAAGGGGACACCATCATGACCGAACTCAAGCTCGACCAGGTGAAGCGCATCGCCGGCGGCGGCGGCTCCTGCGGCCAGGACAAGGGCGGCTCCCCGCCCCCGGCCCCGGCCTGCGGCCCGTCCAAGGGCGGCAAGTGCAGCTGAACGCGACCTCGCGGTGAAGGCGGACGATGCGGGCGGGCTGGGATCAACTGCAGCACCGCATCGTCGTCCGAGGGGCTGTGCCGAGACGCGTCGCGTCGGGCGCAGCCCCTCTCGTTAAGCCAACCGCACGAAATGCATCGGCGCCGACGGCTTTCGTCCGCGCCTGCGACGGGGCGGCAGGAATTTCGTGAGACACCCGAGGGCCAAGCTCTCGAACGGAGGTGATCATGCTGGACGTCACGCCGATGCCGGCCGCCATCGTGGCCGCGACCGATCTCGCCCACCACCTCCACCCCTTCGCCGACATGAAGGAGCTCGCCGCCGGCGGCATCCGCGTCATGACGCGGGGGGAGGGCGTCTACGTCCACGACGCCGAGGGCAAGCGCTACCTCGACGCCTTCGCCGGCCTCTGGTGCGTGAACGTCGGCTACGGCCGTCGCGAGATCGCCGACGCGGTCTTCGCCCAGATGAACGAGCTTCCGTACTACAACACCTTCTTCGCCACCACGACGACGCCGACGGCGCAGCTCGCGGCCAAGATCTGCTCGCATGCCGGGCCGGACATCAACCGGGTGTTCTTCACCTGCTCCGGCTCCGAGGCCAACGACACCTGGCTGCGGATGGCCCGGGTCTACTGGGCGACGCGGGGCCGGCCCGAGCGGAAGATCGTGATCTCGCGCCACAACGCCTACCACGGCTCCACCGTGGCGGGCGCGAGCCTCGGCGGCATGAAGCACATGCACGAGCAGGGCGACCTGCCGATCCCCGGCATCGTCCACATCGGCCAGCCCTACTGGTACGGCGAGGGCGGCGACCTCGATCCGGCCGCCTTCGGGTTGCTGCGCGCGCGCGAACTGGAGGACAAGATCCTCGAACTCGGGCCCGACCGCGTCGCGGCCTTCGTCGCGGAGCCGATCCAGGGCGTGGGCGGCGTCATCGTGCCGCCGGAGACCTACTGGCCCGAGATCCAGCGCATCTGCCGGAAGTACGACGTGCTGCTCGCCCTCGACGAGGTCATCACCGGCTTCGGGCGGCTGGGCTCGTGGTTCGGCTACCAGCATTTCGGCCTGGAGCCGGATTTCTGCGTTGTCGCCAAGGGCCTGTCCTCGGGCTACCTGCCGATCGCCGGCGTCCTGGTGTCGGACCGCGTCGCCGACGTGCTCGTCGCGGAGACCGGCGCGTTCCACCACGGCTTCACCTATTCCGGGCACCCGGTCGCCGCCGCGGCGGCCCTGGCCAACCTCAAGATCATCGAGGACGAGCGGCTGGTCGAGCGCGTGCACGACGACATCGGCCCGTACTTCGCCGCCGCGCTCGGGAGCCTCGGCGACCACATCATGGTCGGCGAGGTGGCCACGACCGGGCTTCTCGGCGCCGTGCAGCTCGTGCTCGACAAGGAAAAGCGCCAGCGATTCTCGCGGCCGGCGGATATCGGCATGATCATCCGCAACTTCTGCTTCATGCGCGGCGTCATCGTCCGGGCCGCCGCCGACCGGATCCTGATCTCGCCGGCCTTCACGATCAGTCGCAGCGAGATCGACGTCGTCGTCGCGACCCTGCGCGAGGTGATGGACTACGTCGCCGCCGAGTTGTCGTAGTCCAGTCCCGCTCACGGAAAGACTTGCAGGCTGGATGCGGCGTGGCGGGCAAGAGGTGTGACGCGGACAGGCTGCGGTTCAGGGTATCTTAACGATAATCGTCAATGATGATCGGGCAATTCGCAACGCGATGATCGTAAAATCTCGGGTTGTATAGTTTGCAGGTCGGAAGCGACGTTGGGTTGTCATCATCGACGATGCCCGCTCGGTGCGTGTGTCGGCCTCCGCCCGTCGGCGCGCGATCCTCGGGTCGAACGCTCCCGCCCTAGTGATCCCTCGCGTGGAGGGATCGAAGACCGAGGTGCTCGTCGGCAAATGGACGTTGTGCTGCAGATCATCAAGCTCCTCGCCCGGCTTCCGCTGGCGTGGCGGCGGCGTGCGCTGCGGGCGCTCTGGCGGGTGGCGCTGCCCTTCCGCAAGTCGGTCGGGTTCGGCCTCGAGCCGGTGGTGGCCAGGTACCTGAAGCTCGGCACGCGCGAGGCGCGCCACCTCGCGCGCGAGCACGACTACCAGGACGTGCTGCTGATCATGGAGTGGCATGCCAGCATCCGGCGCAACCAGCGCCAGCTCGCCCACGATGTGCGCAACACCCGCGTCAGCGACCCGGCCCTCGTCGAGCGCATCGCCGCCAGCGGCGACGTCGTGATCCTCGCCGCGATCCACATGGGCGTGTTCCCGATCGGCATCACCTACGTCGTGTGGAAGTACTTCGCCGGCCGCCGCCTGCTCGTCCTCCGGGCGCGGGACGACCTCGAGGAGAACAACGTCGCGATGGACCGCTTGCGCGAGGTCGCGAGCGAGTTCCGCATCCTCAACACCCGCAACGAGGCCGACTTCGTCGACGCGATGCGCTTCGCCCGCAAGGGCGCCGTGGTCGTCTCGCTGCTCGACCTGCCCGAGACCTACGGCTCGCCCGCCGACACGACGCTGTTCGGCGAGCCCGCCGCGATCGCCCTCGGGCTCGACGCGATGGCGCGCATGCTGAAGGCGGTGGTGCTGCCGATGACCGTGCACTCGCTGCCGACGCGGGACGACATCGTCTTCGGCCAGCCCTTCGAGGTGTCGCAGACCTCAGCGGAGGAGCGGCGCACCATCGCCCGCGCCGTCGGCCGCCAGATCGAGCGGTTCGTCTCCATCGCTCCGGAGCAGTGGCACATGTGGACCCGCAGCCACGAATTCTATCCCGATCGCGTCCGCATGCGGACGCCGCCCGCCGTCGGCGCGGCGCAGGAGGTCGATGCCCATGTCGGTGCCTGATCTGTTCTCGCGCCTGCTCGGGCGGCGGCGGCCCAAGCCTCCGGGCATGATGGGCCGGTTCGAGGTGACCGGCCTGCACGAGCTGTCCTCGACCATCGAGTTCCGGCGCGACACCGCCTCGAACCTCCTGGTGCTGTTCTTCGTCGTGCTGGCGGCGTTCCTGATGGCGGCGATGTGGTTCGGCTCCTTCGCCAAGCAGGAGACGATGCGCGGCATCGTGCTCGGCTCGAAGGGCAGCCAGCGCCTCGCGGCCATCGTCGACGGCACCGTGAGCAAGGTCTGGGTCGCCCAGGGCGACAAGGTCGTCGTCGGCCAGCGCATCCTCACGATCATGCCGCAGCAGAGCGCGGCCGGCGCCAAGCCCCTGTCCGAGACCGAGCTGCAGTCGCTGACCGAGCAGCGCCAGACCATCCGCCGCCAGATCGCCGAGCTCGAGGCGTCGATGGCCAACGACGCCAACGACCTCGCCGCGATGGGCAGCAACGTCGCAAAGATCAACGAGAACCTGCAGCGGCAGGAGGGTGTGCTCAACGCCGCGATGACCGCGCAGGACGGCACGATCCGCAAGCTGCAGGCCTACCTCAAGCTCGGCGACGTGACCCGCGACGTGGTGATCGCGCAGGAGCGCATCCGGCAGGACTACACCCGCCAGCTCCTCGACGTCCGCCTGCAGGTGTCGCAGCTCGCCTCGAGCCAGATCGAGCGCCGCCGCACGGTGCAGCAGAACAAGATGGCCAACGCCAACGAGCGCGCCCAGCTCGGGCGGGCGCTGGCCGAGCTCGAATCGCGGATCGAGCGGGCGCGCTCCGCCATCTCCACGGACGTGATCGTCGGCATCGACGGCCGCATCGCGGCCCTCAACGTCCGCGAGGGATCCGACGTGCGGGTCGGCGACACGCTGGCCGCGCTCGGCGACCCGGACGCGACCTTCACCATCGGCCTGCAGGCGCCCTCGAAGACCATGGGCCTGCTCGCGATCGGGCAGCGCGTCGTGCTGAAGTACGACGCGTTCCCCTACAAGACCTTCGGGATCAAGCACGGTCGGATCATGGCGATCGGCCGGCAGCCGATGAGCATCCCGAAGGAGGACGACCCGGGCGCGATGCTCGACGTGTCGCTGGCCAAGGCCGGCCCGCGGCCGCCGCCGCAATCGAAGTACCTGATCGAAGTCGAGCCCGAGGACAGGACGATCGAGGCCTACGGCGCCGAGCGGCCGATCCTGGTCGGCTCGACGCTGAGCGCCGACGTGGTGGTCGAGCGCCGCCGCCTGATCGACTGGGTACTCGACCCAATCTTCGCGATGAGGGGACGAACATGAGCATGCCGTTCGTCTCCGACAAGCCGAAGGTGCGCACCCTGCTGCAGAACGAGCAGCAGGAATGCGGCCTCGCCTGCATGGCGATGGTGGCCAACGCCTACGGCCACAACGTCGACTTGCCGTACATGCGCTCGGTCCACCAGATCTTCAAAGGCGGCATGACCGTCGCCGAGCTCTACGGGCTCGCCGGCACCTTCGGCTTCGACGCGCGCGCGCTCGGCGTCGAGAACTCCGACGACCTCGTCGGCCTCAAGCTTCCGGCGATCCTGCACTGGGAGGGCCGCCACTACGTGGTGCTCGACCGGATCTCCCGCGGCAAGTACGTCATCCACGATCCGGCGGTCGGGCGGCGGGTGTTCTCCCGCGCCGACTTCGACAAGCACTTCTCAGGCGTCGCCCTCGAGTTCCAGCCGCGCGTCTCTCTGGAGAAGATCGTCTCGAAGGACGGGCTCTCCCTCTGGTCCATCATCACGGCGACCGGCGGGTTCCGGGCGACGTTCTGGAAGGTGCTCTCGGTCTCGATCGCGGTGGGCCTGCTGGCGCTCGCCTCGCCGATCCTGCTGCAGGTCTCCCTCGATTTCGTCCTGCCGCAATCGGACCTCGACCTGCTGGCGATCATCGCCGTCGGCCTCGGGGCGATGCTGATCTTCGAGGCGGTCGGCAACTGGTTGCGCGACATGCTGATCCTGCGCGCCTCGATCGGCATGCAGCTGCAGTTCTCGCGCTCGGTCGTCGGCCACGGCCTGCGCCTGCCGCTGCGCTACTTCGAGGCCCGGCATCCCGGCGACTTCGTCACCCGGCTGAACTCGGTCGACCAGGTCAAGGCCTTCGCCGCCGACGGCATGGTCCGGTCGCTGGCCGACACCAGCGTGTCGGTGATCTCGGTCGCGCTGATGTTCTACTATTCGGTCGGCATGACCATGATGGTGCTGGCGACCCTGGCGCTGGCGATCGGCATGCGCACGCTGTTCCTGCGGCGCACCCGCGAGGCCACCACGGAGGCGCTGACGGCGAAGACCGACGAGGTCTCGACGCTGCTCGACGGGCTCGACCGCATCCAGATCGTCAAGGCCCACAACGTGGCCGGCCGGATCGAGCAGCGCTGGTTCGAGAAGCTGTCGCGCTATGCCGGGCGCGACTTCATCTCCCGGCGCCTGCAGGTCGACACCCAGCTCGCCGTGCACATGGTCGTCATCGTCGGCACCGTCGCCACGCTCTACGCGGGCGTCACCGCCGTGCTGCTCAACCAGATGACGATCGGCATGCTCTACGCGTTCTTCGCGCTGCGCGGCACGTTCTTCGCCATGGTCGACACGCTGACCACCAACCTCATGCATCTCACCGTGATCAAGTCGCACGTCCGCCGCCTGGAGGACGTGATCCAGAACGAGCCGGAGGCGTCGGCGAAGTCGACGGTGATCCGCAAGGCGATCCGCCGCGACATCGAGATCCAGGACGTGGCGATCTCCTTCGGCAGCGAAGAACGCCCGGTGGTGCGGGCGGCCAACCTGCGGATCGACGTGGAGGCCGGCGAGCACATCGCCATCGTCGGCGAATCCGGCTCCGGCAAGTCCTCGCTCCTCAAGGTCATCGCCAGCGTGGCGCAGCCGACGAGCGGATCGGTCCTCGTCGACGGGCAGTCGCTCAGCCGGTTCGGCGCGATGGAGTACCGCGCCAACCTCGGCGTCGTCTTCGCGGAGGACGGCCTGTTCACCGCGACGGTCGCCGAGAACGTCAGCCTGTTCGACCCGGACATGCCGATGGAGCGCATCCGTCAGGCGCTGTCGATCGTCGGCCTCGACGCGGAGATGGAGGCGCTCCCGCAGGGCATCGCGACCATCGTCGCCAACAACAACTCGCTGCTCTCGACCGGCCAGCGCCGCCGCGTGCTCGCCGCCCGCGCGATCTGCCGACAGCCGCGCCTGATGCTGTTCGACGAGATCACCGCCAACCTCGATGCGGCCACCGAGAAGGACCTGCTCGAGAGCCTGTGCCGGCTGCCCGGGGGCAAGATCTTCGTGACGCACAGCGACCGCGTCCTCGCCTACGTCGACCGCGCCTACCGCCTCGAAGGCGGCGTGCTGAAGCCGATGGACCTGTCGAACACGTCGGAGAGCCTGAAGATCGCCTGATCCGACGGCCATCGACGAAACAGCCAAGCATCCGAGAGTTTCGATCCGAGACCTTTGGCGATCTACGATTGCAAAATTTTGTAGATCCCTAACGTACGTAAAGGTCTGCCCAACCGAACGGTGGCATTCGTGACGGGCCGGAGTTGCGTTGTCACTCCGGTTGCACCTTCGCCGGGTCAATGTCCCCCGACCTTCCGGCGAAGGTGCATACCGTTCCGGTCGCGGCGAGGCTCCCCGGCCCGTCGCTCCGTCGCGGTCCCCGGATGCGGAGTGCCCTCGTGTCGGAGCCGGTGCCAGCACGCTTCCCGATCGACGAGGACGCCGCGGCGACCACGATCATCTGCGCGCTGCTGCTGGTCGAAGGCTTCTTCCTCCTTGCCTGCCTGCTCTACGTGTAGCGCTCCGGCCCGAGAGCCTCTTCGGCGTCGATCGCGCACGGCGGGCGGTGACTCCGCGGGGAACGCTCCGCCAGTCCAACCCGCGCCTTCATCCTGAGGTGCCCGCGCCAGCGTGCCACGAAGGAGCCCTCGATGGATCGTGCGCAGACTTGAGGCTTTACTTCGAGGCTTCCGCTTCGCGTCCGCACCTCAGGATAAGGTGGTGGGTGGAATCGGTGGGATTCCGGACCAAGGATGCGTTCGTAACGCTTCGCTAACCAAGTCGATACGTCGAGCGAGCGCACGCTTTACATAGAACAAAACAGGAACAAAATACGGTCATCGAAACGGAGTGACCGACATGCTCAAGCGGATGGTTCTGGTCGGCGTCGCGGAGTTCATGGCCTTCGGGCTGCTCGCGGTCGCGGTGGCGGGGTGGGCGGTAGCCTTGGCGCCGATCCGTTGACGGCGGCTCACCGGCACAGGTTGCCGGCGCGCCCGTGCACTGGAGAATCGGTCGCAGGTCCGCGTCCCAAACGCCACATCGGCGGTGGATATCGGAGATCGGAGCGCGCCAGCCATCGACTCCTGCAGCCGAAGGACGGATTCCTGGGGCACCCGCACAAGGACCGTCATGGCGCGCCAGCTCAAGGAGGTCGGATTCGTCCACCTCCACGTCCACTCGTCCTATTCCCTGCTCGAAGGCGCCCTCAAGGTCGGCGACATCGTGAAGTCGGCGCTGGCCGACCATCAGCCGGCGCTCGCGCTCACCGACACCAACAACCTGTTCGGCGCGCTGGAGTTTTCCGAGAAGGCCGCCGGCGCCGGCATCCAGCCGATCGCCGGGATGCAGCTCTCGGTGGCGTTCGAGGCGATCGACCCGATGGCACGCGCCGCCAAGCCTCCCGGCAGCATCGTGGTGCTGGCCCAGGACGAGGTCGGCTACGGCAACCTGCTGCGGCTGGCGAGCCGCGCCTACTTTGACACCAACCTCGGCGACGCGCCCTGCGTGACCGCCGCCGCGCTCGCCGAGGCGTCGGACGGGCTGATCGCGCTCACCGGAGGCTTCACCGGGCCGGTCGACGCGGCCTTGCGCGCCAACCGCCTCGACCTCGCCGAGTCGCGCCTCGCGGCGCTGCGCGCGACGTTCGGCGAGAGCCGGCTCTACGTCGAGTTGCAGCGCCACGGCCTCGACGACGAGCGCCGGATCGAGGCCGAGCTGCTGCGCATGGCCGACCGCGACGGCCTCTCGATCGCCGCCGCCAACGAGCCGTTCTTCGGCAAGGCGGGCGATTACGACGCCCACGACGCCCTGCTCGCCATCGCCGACGGCCGCGTCGTCTCCGACGACCGCCGCCGCAAGCTCACCCGGCTGCACGGCTTCAAGACCCGCGCGGAGATGGCCGAGCTCTTCGCCGACCTGCCGGACGCCCTGCAGGCGACCGTCGAGATCGCGATGCGCTGCGCCGTCCGCGTCCGCACCCGCAAGCCGATCCTGCCGAACTTTTCCCGCGTCGCGGCGGGTGAGCCGGCCCCGATGCGGGACGCGCTGGCCGAGGCCGCGCCTGGCGTGCCGGCCGAGGTCGCCGCCGACGAGCCGACCGAGCTGCGGCGCCAGGCCGAGGCCGGCCTCGAGCTGCGCCTGCGGCAGCACGGGCCGTGCGAGGGCTTCACCGAGCAGAGCTACCGCGACCGCCTGGCGTTCGAGCTCGACGTGATCGTCGGGATGAAGTTCCCCGGCTACTTCCTGATCGTGTCCGACTTCATCAAGTGGGCCAAGGACCACGACATCCCCGTCGGCCCCGGCCGCGGCTCGGGCGCGGGCTCGCTCGTCGCCTACGCGCTCCTGATCACCGACCTCGACCCGCTGCGGTTCGGCCTGCTGTTCGAGCGCTTCCTCAACCCCGAGCGCGTCTCGATGCCGGACTTCGACATCGACTTCTGCGTCGAGGGGCGCGAGCGCGTGATCCAGTACGTGCAGGAGCGCTACGGCCACGAGCAGGTGGCGCAGATCATCACCTTCGGTACGCTACAGGCGCGCGGCGTGCTGCGCGACGTCGGCCGCGTGCTCGAGATGCCCTACGGGCAGGTCGACAAGCTCACCAAGCTCGTGCCGCAGAACCCGGCGAACCCGGTGACGCTGGTCCAGGCGATCGAGGGCGAGCCCAAGCTGCAGCAGGCGATGGAGGAGGAGCCGGTCGTCGCCCGGCTCATGGAGATCGCCAAGAAGCTCGAGGGCCTGCATCGCCACGCCTCGACCCACGCGGCCGGCGTCGTCATCGGCGACCGGCCCCTGGAGCAGCTGGTGCCGCTCTACCGCGACCCGAAGACCGGGATGCGCGTGACCCAGTTCAACATGAAGTGGGTCGAGGCCGCGGGGATGGTGAAGTTCGACTTTTTGGGCCTCAAGACGCTCACCATGCTGCGGTGCTGCACCGACCTGTTGGCGCAGCGCGGTGTGATCGTCGACCTCGCGGCACTGCCGCTGGACGACGAGAAGACCTACGCGCCGATGGGCCGTGGCGAGACGGTCGGCGTGTTCCAGGTGGAATCGGCCGGCATGCGAAAAGCGCTCTGCGAGATGCAGGCCGACCGCTTCGAGGACATCATCGCGCTGGTCGCCCTCTATCGGCCGGGCCCGATGGCCAACATCCCGGTCTATTGCGAGCGCAAGCTCGGGCGCGACGCCGGCAACGAGGCGACGTGGTATCCGCACCCTAAGCTGGAGCCGGCGCTGAAGGAGACCTTCGGCATCATCGTCTACCAAGAGCAGGTGATGGAGATCGCCAAGCTCCTGGCCGGCTACTCGCTCGGCGAGGCCGACATGCTCCGGCGCGCCATGGGCAAGAAGATCCGCGCGGAGATGGACGCCCAGCGCGAGCGCTTCGTGAAGGGCTGCATCGAGGGCGGGCTGACCAAGCCCAAGGCCAACGAGATCTTCGACCTGCTGGCGAAGTTCGCCGATTACGGCTTCAACAAGAGCCACGCGGCCGCCTACGCCCTGCTGACCTACCAGACCGCCTACCTGAAGGCGAACTATCCGGTCGAGTTCCTCGCCGCCGCGATGAACCTCGACATGGACAACACCGACAAGCTCGCCGAATTCCGGCAGGATGCGCAGCGCCTCAAGATCGTCGTCGAGCCGCCCTCGATCAACACGTCCGGCGTCACCTTCGAGGTGCATGAGGGCCGCATCCGCTACGCGCTGGCCGCGATCAAGGGCGTCGGCCGCGAGGCGGTGAAGTCGATCGTCGAGGCGCGCGGCGAGCGGCCGTTCGAGGACCTCGCCTGCCTCGCCCGCCGGCTCAACCCGCGCCACGTCAACAAGCGCACCCTGGAGAGCCTGGTGGCGGCCGGGGCCATGGACGGCATCGAGCCGGATCGCGCCCGGGCGTGCGCCGCGGTCGAGCCGATGATGAAGCTCGCCCAGGGCGCGGCCGAGGCGGAGACCGCCGGCATCAGTGACATGTTCGGCGGCGTCACCTCCACCGACGTGAGCCTGCGCATCCCGGCCTACGAGGGCTGGCCGATGGCCGAGAAACTGAAGCGCGAATACGAGGCGATCGGCTTCTTCGTCTCGGGCCATCCCCTCGACGAGTATCAGGACCTGCTGGGCAAGCTCCGGGTGCAGAGCTGGGCGGAGTTCTGCCGCTCGGTCCGCGCCGGCACGTCGAGCGTCGGCAAAGTCGCCGCCTCGGTGCTCGATCGCTCGGAGCGCCGCACCAAGACCGGGAACAAGCTCGGCATCGTCACGCTCTCGGACCAGACCGGGCATTTCGAGGCGATCATCTTCTCCGAAGGCCTCGGGCATTACCGCGAGATCCTGGAGCCGGGCCAGCCGCTGGTGCTGCAGCTCCAGGCCAACCTCGAAGGCGAGGACGTGCGCGCGCGGATCCTGGCCGCCGAACCCCTCGACGCGGCGGTGGCCCGTTACCAGAAGGGCATGCGGATCTACCTGCGCGACGAGGGTCCGATCGGCGCCGTGCAGCAGCGCCTCGCCATGCGCGGGGAGGGCGAGGTCTCGCTCATCCTGCTCCTCGACGGCGGCGGGCGCGAGGTCGAGATCAAGCTGCGCGACAAGTACCAGGCCACCCCGCAGATCGCCGGGATGCTGCGGGCGGTGCCCGGCGTGGTGCAGGTCGAGGTGAACTGAACCGCGCCGCCACTGGCGTCGCGTTCACGATCTGCAAACCACGTTCGACGGGAATCGCCCGGACACCCGGCCGGGGTGCGCTGGCGCAACTTCGTCAAAACCAAGCGATCCTACACAGCCTCGCTTAACCAAGCGGGACAGGGTCGATGCGGACGAAGGTGGTGCTGGCGCTGACGGTGGTCGTCTACCTGACGACGGGCCGGGCTCCGGGCTTGCGCGAGCTGCGCAACCCGGATGCGGAGCATGGCGGCGGGCGCGTCACCATCGCGCTCAAGCGCACCTGGGTCTGAGGAGGCGCCGCGACGCTCGACGTTGGTCGGAACGAAAAAAGGGCTCCTCCCATCCGCCGCGGCGGCATGGGAGGAGCCCTTTTTGCTGCGCGGGCTTCGCGAACGAAGCCCGCGCCGACGTCGATGTCAGTACTTGCGGACGAGGGGGGTCGGCGCGGGGGCCGGGGCTGCGACCGAGTAGAGCGGCGCGATCAGGCGGATGAAGCCGTCGGTGGAGTAGTTGTCGCGGGTGCGGCCGTCGAAGGTGGCGTAG
>NZ_VRUT01000390.1:0-255 GCF_008039465.1 Methylobacterium sp. WL120
CCTGGATCGCGTTGGTCGCGGTGTCGGCGATGCTGGTGCCGGTGCTTTTGAGGTCGAGGCGGACGGAGCCGTCGCCGGCCACCTGATCGAGCGTCACCATGTAGGTGGTGCCCGAGCCTGTGACGGAGGCGATGTGCGCTGTGGCGTTGCCGTCGGTGGTGGTGACGGTGAAGTCGCTTGCAACGACGTTGGTGACGGCTTCGGAGAAGGTGACGGTCTCGGTCAGCGTGGTGGCGTTGGTTGGGCCGGTGGTGC
>NZ_VRUT01000391.1:0-253 GCF_008039465.1 Methylobacterium sp. WL120
CCTTTGATGCGGGTGCGACCGGGCACGACCAAAAGCGAAAGGGGGAGCCGACGGTGGTCAGCCCCCATTGAAGTGGTCCGCCCTTTGGTATGGCTTTTGAGCCTGGAGGACGGACGAGATGGCAAAATGGTCAGCCCCCATTGAAGTGGTCCGCCCTTTGGTATGGCTTTTGAGCCTGGAGGACGGACGAGATGGCAAAACACCCGAAGCCCGAGGAGATCGTCGCGAAGCTCCGTCAGGCGGACGTGCTGAT
>NZ_VRUT01000392.1:0-252 GCF_008039465.1 Methylobacterium sp. WL120
CATGCCAGCCTTCTCCGCTTGGCCGGCTGCGCTCGCCAGACCAGCTCCGCCGGCCAAGCTACCCGTGGCGGAGCGGCCCACCGTGCACTAACTTTACCCTTGGACCACCTCGTGGGGGCCGATCACTCAGCCCGTCCGCGCCATCACGCCCAGGACCCGGATGCCGCAGCTGTTTTTAAAAAAGCTTTCCCCACCGTCTGGCGCAGATCGGGCAGGCTGTCGGCGGCAAACCCGTAGAGGTCTGGTTCTGCG
>NZ_VRUT01000393.1:0-252 GCF_008039465.1 Methylobacterium sp. WL120
CATGCCAGCCTTCTCCGCTTGGCCGGCTGCGCTCGCCAGACCAGCTCCGCCGGCCAAGCTACCCGTGGCGGAGCGGCCCACCGTGCACTAACTTTACCCTTGGACCACCTCGTGGGGGCCGATCACCAGGGCTGGGCGACGATCTTGTTCCAGGCGTCGCAGCAGTGGTCGAGGATGTCGGCGTAGGATTGGAAGATCCGGTTGCCGAGCCAGTTCTCGCGCATGAACTGCCAGAGGTTCTCGACCGGGTTG
>NZ_VRUT01000394.1:0-218 GCF_008039465.1 Methylobacterium sp. WL120
CGGCGTGGTGCCGGCTTGGCCCAGGTTGGTCGCTGCATCCGCATAGGTGCCGGCTGCCACACTGACTGAGGCTGTGCCGGCGTTTACCCCAGCGGTCGGGGTGAAGGTGGCTGTGCGGGTCAGGCCGCTGCCCGAGATTGCCGACAGCGCGCCGCCGCTGACCGTGACGTCGCCTGTTGTGCCGTTCCAGGCGAAGCTGGAACCGGGATCCTCGCTGA
>NZ_VRUT01000395.1:0-204 GCF_008039465.1 Methylobacterium sp. WL120
CTTGGGATCCGAGGGGCGCGTTCCGCGTGCTGCCCAACGCCGGGTCAGGGTGTTCTTCTGGCCGACCCGCGCCTCGTCGCAGAACCAGACCTCTACGGGTTTGCCGCCGACAGCCTGCCCGATCTGCGCCAGACGGTGGGGAAAGCTTTTTTAAAAACAGCTGCGGCATCCGGGTCCTGGGCGTGATGGCGCGGACGGGCTGAG
>NZ_VRUT01000039.1:0-32500 GCF_008039465.1 Methylobacterium sp. WL120
CTGACAGAGCCTCCAGATAGCTTGCAAAACGAAGCTGATCAGCAGCCAACAGGGAGTTCATGCGATCCATGCCTCGCTCCATCACGAGATCGAATCACCATCCCTACTCCCAAATCTTGTGACACAGCAGGTTAGAGCATTTTCCGTGATCTCTAGATCACGGAAAATGCTCTAACCTGCTGTGTGGTCGCATTTTCTTCACGCGAGCCGGCATCCACCTCGCTTGAAAATGCTTTAGCGGCGGCCCCGCACCGGCCGGGTGCGCGCCGTCCGATCACGCTTTCGCGCGTCCGCGGGCGCCTTGGAACCTTCGCAGGAGCCCGCCGTTCGGACATCCCGACAGCATTCGGTCACGCTTCGCGGCGCCGCCGCGAGGCCGGACCGAGGTCGCTGAACGAGCAGGGAGCTTCCCGATGAGCAGCACCACCGACAAGATCAAGGGCCTGGCCAACGAGGCCGTCGGCAACGTCAAGCAGGGCGTCGGCAACGTCACCGGCAACGAGAAGCTGCAGGCCGAGGGTAAGGCCCAGGAGCTGAAGGGCGAAGCCCAGAAGACCGTCGGCGACGCCAAGGACGGCGTGAAGGGCGCGGCCCAGACGGCCGCCGACGCCGTCAAGAAGATCTGATCCGTTCGGTGACCGGGATCGGGGCCGCACTCGCGCAGCCCCGATCCCCTTCCGCGGGGCGTGCCATCGCCGCCCCCCGACATCGACGGACGAGGACGAGATCATGAACCGAGATCGTTTCGAAGGCGGCGTTCGCCACCTGCGCGGCCGCGCCAAGACCGCCGTCGGCGCCGTGAGCGGCGACCCCGAGCGCCAGTTCGACGGCGCGATCGACCAGGCGGCAGGCGCCGCGCAGCACGCTTACGGCCGCGCCCGCGACACCGTCCAGGTCTGGCGCCGCGACGGCGAGCACCTGATCGACGAGGCCAGCGCCCGCGGCCGCGCCATCGCCGACGAGGCCGCGAGCCGCGGACGCCATTATCGCGATCGCGCAGAACATCACGGGCGCCACGCTGCCCGACGCGCCGACGAGAACAAGGGCGCTACCCTGGCGATCGTCGCCGCCGCAGCCTTCGGGCTCGGCTGGCTCTTGAGCGGGGACCGCTGAGCGTCTCGCACGTGAGTGACGCGCGCAGGCGGGAATGCGGCGATCAGGTTCGCCGTTTCGTCGCCTGAGCGACGCGTGTCGTCGGCGAAAATGGTCTAAGGAAAGGGTGGCCGGGGGCGGCGACGCCCCCCAGCCCGAAGGCCAGACAGACCGAGACGAGGCGATGACCGGCTCCAGCACACCGAACACCCTTCTGACCCCGTCCCTGACGCGGCCCGCGTCGCAGCTGGTTACGATCTTCGGCGGCTCCGGTTACCTCGGGCGTCACGTGGTCCGGGCGCTGGCCAAGCGCGGATACCGCATCCGTGTCGCCGTGCGCCGGCCCGACCTCGCCTTGTTCCTCCAGCCGCTCGGTAAGGTCGGCCAGATCGTCGCCGTCCAGGCGAACCTGCGCTACCCCGAATCGGTGCGGCGCGCGGTCGAGGGCGCGGACGTGGTGATCAACCTCGTCGGCATCCTTCAGGAAACCGGCGCGCAGAGCTTCTCGCGCCTCCAGGTCGACGGGCCCGATGAGATCGCGCGGGCGGCGGCGAAGGCGGGTGCCGCGATGGTCCACGTCTCGGCGATCGGCGCCGACCGGAACTCCGAATCGCGTTATGCCCAGACCAAGGCCGAGGGCGAGGCCGCAGTGTTCGCCGCCCGGCCCGACGCGGTGGTGTTCCGGCCCTCCCTCGTGTTCGGTCCCGGCGACAGCTTCTTCAACCGCTTCGCCAGCCTCGCCCGGTTCCTACCGGTGCTGCCGCTGGCCGGCGCCGAGTCGCGCTTCCAGCCGGTCTTCGTCGGCGACGTAGCCGAGGCGATCGCGCTCGCCACCGACGGCCGCGTGCCCGGCGGCAAGGTCTACGAGCTCGGTGGCCCCGAGGTCGCGACCCTCGATCACCTCGTGCGCTACATGCTGGAGACGACGATGCGCAAGCGCATGGTCGTTTCGCTGCCGCTTCCGCTCGCCAAGATCCAGGCCCGCGCGATGGAGCTCGCCGACACCCTGACCCTCGGCCTGCTGCCGGCCGACCTCAAGCTGACCCGCGACCAGGTCGTCCTGCTGCAGAACGACAACGTCGTCTCGGAGGCCGCCAAGGCCGAGGGGCGCTGCTTCGAAGGTCTTGGCATCCAGCCGACCGCCGCCGAGGCCGTGGTGCCGGGCTATCTCTGGCGCTTCCGCAAGGCCGGTCAATTCGCCAAGGGGCGCGGCACCGAGGAGCAGGCCGAGATCCCCGACATGATCGCCCCGACGCCCATGGGCGAAGGCTCGCAGCATCGGCCCATGCGCGCGTCCGGTCCCGCGATCGGGGCCGATGCCGGCGGATCGCCGGGCATGGGCCAGCGCTGGGGCACCCGCAGCTAGGGCCTCGTGGCGCCAGCGGCATGTCCTCGCCGTCCTAGCGAAGCCGGCCTTGCAGAGCGGGCGCCGGCAGCCGGTGCGTGAGCCGCTTGTGGACGTGCACCATCAGCGCGATGCCGAAGAGCGGCGTCAGCAGGTTGAGCACCGGCACAACCATCATCCCGGCGAGCAGGCAGCCCGCTGCGATCGTGGTGCCGGAGAACGCGCGGCGCATCTCGCCAGCCTCCGCCAGCGGGCGGTAGCGGGCGGCGGCCATCTCGAAATATTCGCGCGACAGCAGGTAGGCGTTGGCGGCGAAGAACGCCGCCAGCCCGATGACCGGCACGAAGAAGATGACCAAAGCGGCGAGGTTCACCAGCAGGGTCAGGCCGGCGAAGCGCAGGGCGTAGAGCATCGCCGAGCCCCACGGCATCGGGCGGCCCGGCGGGTCGTTCGGGAAGTCGGTTCGCTCGACGATCTCGGCGGCGTCGTCAAGGAAGAACCCGGCGACCAGGATCGAGATTGCCGGCATCAGGTAGGCTAGGGCCACGAAGAGCCCGAACCCGGCCAGGAAATAGGCGAGGCTGTCGAGGATGGGGTAGGATTGCGAGATGTGGTGGCTCGCCTGGAACCACTGGATCAGCCGCGTCAGCCCGAACCAGGCCAATGCCAGGATGCCGAGCGTCAACCCGAGCGACTTCCACAGGATCGCGCGGAGCGGCGGGGAGAAGGTCTGGCGCAGGGCCGCGAGTGCCGACTGGATGAGCATGCCGTGATCCCGTCTGCCGCCGTGGTTCGGCGCATCGCGGTTGTGGTGTCCCGATCCCGCCGCCGCAAGGGCGTCGTGCAGCCGTGCACGCGTCTGGAAAGCCGCACGGGTCGTGGCGTTCGGCGTGATCCGAGATGACCGCCGGGCGGGTGGCCCTCCGCCGGGACCGGTACGAGGAGAAGGATGGTGACCGGCGCATGAGACCGAGGCTCGACACGCCACCCCCGCATGCCCGGTTCCGGCCGAGCGTCGCGCCCAGGCTCGCCCCGCTGCCCGCCGACCCCGACGTGGTCGTCGTCGGAGCGGGCGCCGCCGGGATCGCAGCTGCGCGCACCCTGATCGCCGCCGGCCTGTCGGTCGCCGTGCTGGAGGCGCGGGACCGCGTCGGCGGTCGTACGGTGACGACGACGTTGCGCGGTCACGCGATCGACCTCGGAGCGCATTGGCTTCATGCCGGGCCGATCAACCCCCTCGTGCAGCTGGGCTTCGCCCGCGACGAGCCCCTCCGCCGCGCCGCGCAGGAGGGACACGTCTGGGTCGGACGCCGCCCGGGACGGCCGTCCGAGGTCGCCGCCTCGGCTCGGTCCTTCGACCGCGCCGACCGGGCGATGCATGCGGGCGCCGCCGAGGACGGCCTGGACCGCTCGGCGGCGAGCGCCCTACCCCGCAGCCTCGGCCCCTGGGGCGCCCGCGTCGCCCTGGTCCACGGGCTGGTCTCCGGCCGCCCGCTGAAGGAGGTCTCGCTGCACGACTTCCCCAGCATGGAATACGGCGACAACTTCTTCATCGCCGGCGGCTTCGGCGGCTACCTCGCCCGCCTCGCGCAAGAGCTGCCGATCGCGCTGAACTGTCCGGTGACGCGGATCGACTGGTCGGGCGTCGGCGTCCGCATCGCCACCGCCGACGGCCGGCGCCTGAAGGCCCGCGCGGTGGTCGTGACGGTGCCGATGATGGTGCTGCGCGACGCCGTCGCCTTTTCTCCGGCCCTGCCCGCGCCGACTCGCGCGGCGATCGACGGGTTCCGCGCCGGCATCTACGAGCACGCGGTGCTGCACTGGCCGGCGAGCCCGTTCCGCGGTCGGGACCGCCTCGCTAGCCTCGTCGGCGGCCGACTCAGCCCGCCGGGCCTGCTCACGCGGATCGACGACACGCCGTTCCACTACTTCGAGCTCGACGCGGTCGGCGCCGCCGAGATCGACGCGGCCGGCACCGGGGAGGACGGGCTGCGCCGCCGCGTGCGCGCGACGCTGGCCGACCATTTCGGAGCGCGCCGCCTCCACGACCTGTCGATCCCAGCGGTCAGCGAATGGCGCCACGATCCGTGGTCGCGCGGCTCCTGGGCCTCGGTGCCTCCCGGCCATGCGGGTGCACGCCGCGTGCTCCATGAGGCGGTCGGCGGGACGATCTGGTTTGCCGGCGAGGCGCTGTCGCGCGAGCAATGGGGCACCGCCGGCGGCGCCTACGAGGAGGGCGTGCGCGCGGCCGTCGCCGTCGCCGAGCGTATCCGGATGGGCACAGCCGCCTGACGGGATGCGGCGGCGGCGCCGGATCGTCTTGCGGTCAGCCCCGAAACGCGATGCATCAGGCGGCTTGTGATCGCGACGCGGGGAGTGGCCGTCTGATGAACTGGGTCGAGGGCATCGGCTATCTCGGGACGGCGCTGACCATCTCGGCCTCGGCGATGAGCACGATGATCCCCCTCAGGATCATCTCGCTGGTCGCGAGCGCCGCGGTCATCACCTACGGGCTGCTGATCGGCAGCATGCCGGTGGTGCTGACGGAGGCGATCCAGATCCCGTTCAACGCCTGGCGGCTCTGGCAGATGGTCCGGCTCGTGCGCGACGTGGAGACGGCCGCCGAGGGCGACCTCTCCCTCGACTGGCTCAAGCCCTACGGCACCGAGCGCGCCTTCGCGGCCGGCGCTGCGCTCTTCGCCAAGGGCGAGGAGGCGACGACGATGTACTACGTCGAGGCCGGCTGCTTCCGCATACCGGAATACGAAATCGAGGTGCGGGCCGGCGGCATCGTCGGCGAGCTCGGCCTGCTCTCGCCGGGCAACCGGCGCACGGCTTCGCTGATCTGCACGGAGGCTGGCCGGGCGCTGGAGGTGCCCTATTCTGCGGTCAAGCAGCTCTACTACCAGAACCCAGAATTCGGTTTCAGCTTCCTCAAGCTCACGAGCGAGCGGCTGTTCCAGAGCGCCAACGCGCCGGTCTCAGTGGGCGGCGATATAGTCTGAGCTGCACGCCCTGCTTGGACAATCGAACCCGTATCAGCCGCCAAGTCGGTCGCGCAGGCGCGCGAAAAAGCCCATCGCCTCCGGTGGCGGGGGCGCCGACCAGTCGGGCACCGGCCCCTCCCGCAGATGCCAGTCGCGGGACTCGAATCGGTCGCCAGCATCCCCGATCAGGCCGAGGCCGACGCAGGGCCGGTCGGTCCCGTCGCCGACGCGCCCCGCAGCCCAGACTCGCTGCCACCGGTTGCGGATGGTGAGGTCTGCGTCGCACCAGCCGAGCCGTTCGCGGCCCATGACGGCGAAGACGCGCTCGGGCAACGCGTGCGCCGGTATGCGGACCCAGGCCGAGAACACGTAGGGTTTGGCCGGGTCGAACCGGGTCGTGTCGAGGAGCTTGGTGAAGGCGCTGAGGCCCGGCTCCCGGTGCCGTCCCTTGTGCCGCGCCGTCCCGTGCGGAAGCCGCATCGCGTCGGCCGAGGGCGCGGCGGTGAGCGAGGCCGGCGCCACGCCGGCATGGGCGGCGTAGGCCGCGTCGCACAGCGCGACCCAGGATTCGAGCTCGACGTCCCAGGCCTGCTCGCCGGGGGAGAACCGCCGGACGCTTCCTTCGAGCACAAGGTCGCCGGTGCGCCGGAGCGGCTCGGTCGCCGAGCCCGGGGCGGCTTCCCTCACCCGCAGCAGGGTCGAGGGTCCGTGGCGCCAGACCGCCTCGGCTAGGCGCTGGAAGTCGGCGTCGGTCTGTCCCGCGTCGGCCTTTCGCACGAGGATCTTCTCGCCGGTGGCAAGGTCGGCGAGCATCCTCGCCTTAAGGTGCGCGACCCGGCCGTACTCGCGTTCGAGCAGCGCGTCGTGGTCGGTGCCCGCGACGGCCCGCTGCGTGTTCGACCAGATGTTGTAGGTCCGGCTTCGGCAATAGTAGACGCCGGTCTCGGTCGGAGCCAGCACGAGGTCCGAGGGCGCACCGTAGCGCTCGAAGCGGGTTTCAAGCGCACCGATCAGGTCGTCGAGCGGCGTGTAGGAGAAGCGGAGCAGGCCCGAGGGCTCGGCACCGCAATAGCGCTGCACAAAGCCGAACTCGCAATTGCCGCCGAGGCTGCGGAACGCAGCCATGCGCGCGGCGAGACCCGGAACCGTGGCCTTCTCCGTCGCGACGCCCGCCATGCCGATGCCCGCCCCGCGCGCCTCAGAGCATACTGGGCAGGATCCGGTCCGGCGGGCGGTGACCGTCCATGAAGGTCTTGATGTTGATGATCACCTTCTCGCCCATGTCGATCCGGCTCTCGAACGTCGCCGAGCCCATGTGCGGCAGCAGCACGACCTTGCCGGACTTGGCGAGCTTGACCAGGCGTGGGCTCACCGCCGGCTCCTGCTCGAACACATCGAGGCCGGCCGCAGAGATCTCGCCGGCCTCGATCAGGCGGGCGAGCGCGTTCTCGTCGATCACCTCGCCGCGGGCCGTGTTCACGACGATCGCCTCGGGCTTCATCAGCTTGAGGCGGCGGGCCGAGAGCAGGTGGTAGGTCGCGGGCGTGTGCGGGCAGTTGACCGACACGATGTCGACGCGGGCCAGCATCTGGTCGAGTGATTCCCAGTAGGTCGCCTCCAGCCCGGCCTCGATCGCGGCCGGCACCCGGCGGCGGTTGTGATAGTGGATCTGCAGCCCGAACGCCTTGGCGCGGCGCGCGAGCGCCTGGCCGATCCGGCCCATGCCGACGATGCCGAGGCGCTTGCCGGTGATACGGCGACCAAGCATCCAGGTCGGCGACCAGCCCGTGGTCCAGTCGTCGTCGGGAATGATGCGCGCACCCTCGGGCACCCGCCGCGCCACGGCCAGGATCAGCGCCATGGTCATGTCGGCGGTGTCCTCGGTGAGGACGCCGGGGGTGTTGGTGACGGTGATGCCGCGCTCCAGCGCCGCCGACACGTCGATGTGGTCGACGCCGTTGCCGAAGTTGGCGATCAGCCGGAGGTTCGGCCCGGCCTGGGCGAGGAGGCCCGCATCGATCTTGTCGGTGACGGTGGGAACGAGCACGTCGGCTTCGCGCATCGCGGCGGCGATCTGCTCGGGCGCGAGCGGGGCGTCGTCGTGGTTCAGCCGCGCATCGAACAGCTCGCGCATCCGCGTCTCGACCGCGTCCGGCAGGCGTCGCGTCACGACGACGAGCGGCTTGCGCTTCAACGACATCATCTCTCCCATCACCGGGTTCGGGCAGGCCCGACACGAACGCCTCGCGCGGCGTCGGCGCATCGTGGACCGGCCGCGTCCCCGGTTTCAAGCTCCGTTAACCGAGCTCCGCCAGACAGGTGCGGACGGCTTCCGGCCTCTCTATCAGAGGCAGGCCGGAACACAATCGGAAGTGCCGCGCCGGCATCGCCGCGCGGTGCGGGCGTTCCTTCGTCGTGCGCAGATCAGGAGATGGACGATGCGGCTGGCTCGGCTCTTCTTCGCGGGCGCCGCCCTCCTGGCGTCGGCCGCCCTCACGCTTCCCCTGGCCACCAGGTCGGCGCTGGCCGCGCCCGCCGCGGGCGGCGGCCCCGAATCCGGCGTGGGTCCGGTCACCAAGCTGCCGCTGCCGCGCTATGCCAGCCTCAAGACCGATCGCGTGAACCTGCGCGAGGGGCCTTCGAAGGATCACCGCACCCTCTGGGTGTTCCAGCGCGCCGGCATGCCGGTGGAGATCGTCGCCGAGTTCGAAACCTGGCGCCGCATCCGCGATTCGGAAGGGACCGAGGGGTGGGTCCTGCACTCGTTGCTGTCGGGCCGCCGCACCGCGATCGTCACCGCCACGAAGGGCGCCGACAAGGCCGCGATCCCGCTGCGGGCGCGGGCCGACGACGGCGCCGAGGACGAGGCGCGCCTGGAGGCCGGCGTGATCGGCAGCGTGAAGAGCTGCACCGGATCGTGGTGCCGCCTCGTCGTCGCGCTGCCCTCCAAGCGCGACGTGGACGGCTACATCCACCAGGACCGCCTGTGGGGCGTCTACCCGAACGAGAAGGTCGACTAAGAAAAAAGGCCCGGTTCGCACCGGGCCTTCTTCGATTCGGAGACGTTGACGGACGCTCAGCTCTGGCGGCGGGCGCCGGCCCGGCGGCGGAGGCGGACGATCACCTCGACGCCGGCGATCTCCATGCCTTCCGGCGCGTCGGGAAGCGATTCGACGGTGATGCCGCAATCGGGCATGTCCATCACCTGACCTTCGTCCTCAAGGAAGAAGTGGTGGTGCTCGGAGGGGTTGGTGTCGAAGTACGCCTTCGACCCGTCGAGCGCGAGCTGGCGCAGAAGGCCGACCTCGGTGAATTGGTGCAGGGTGTTGTAGACGGTGGCCAGCGACACCGGAACCTTGGCGCGCATCGCCTCGTCGTAGAGCATTTCCGCCGTCAGGTGGCGGTCGCCGCGCCCGAACAGCAACCAGCCGAGCGACAGGCGCTGGCGCGTCGGTCGCAGGCCGGCGCGGCGCAGGCGGTCGCGCAGGTCCGAGAGGGGGCAGCCGCGGCGCGCCGCGCCGGACGCATCCCCCGAAAGGGCCGGGATCCGGGCGTTCAGCGCGGCCTGAAGGGACAGCAGTTCGGACATCGGCGGGACTGAACGCTCGCGAGGGGTGAAGGATTTCGCCCTCGTGTATATGGGAACGGTCGCCGGCTCGCAACACGCGCAGGTGGCCCCTCCCCCGCTCGCGCGAAGGCCGCTTCGTTCGCGCCTGCTTGGAACCGGCTCCGCGCCTATGCTAACGAGGCCGCCGAGTGCGCGGTTCGCCCCGTGTACGGGATGAGCGCCGGCGCCGAAGCCGGCCCGGGCCCGCCGACCGAAGCTCGCGACACGAGGACCGACCCGCCTTCATGACGTCCGACACCGAACAGACCGCCCCCCGCGCCTCGCAGTATTCCTACGAGGACCTGCTCGCCTGCGGGCGCGGCGAACTCTTTGGCGCGGGCAACGCCCAGCTGCCGCTGCCGCCGATGCTGATGTTCGATCGCATCACCGAGATCGCCGCCGAGGGCGGCGCCCACGGCAAGGGTCTGGTCCGCGCCGAGTTCGACATCCGGCCAGACCTCTGGTTCTTCTCCTGCCACTTCAAGGGCGACCCGGTGATGCCGGGCTGCCTCGGGCTCGACGCCCTGTGGCAGCTCGTCGGCTTCCATCTCGGTTGGCTCGGCGCGCCGGGCCGCGGGCGGGCGCTCGGCGTCGGCGAGGTTAAGTTCACGGATCAGGTCCTGCCGACCGTCAAGCAGGTGGTCTACGGCGTCGACCTGCGGCGGGTGCGGACCGGCAAGCTCGTCCTCGGGATCGCCGACGGGTGGCTGGAAGCCGACGGAAAGCGCATCTACGAGGCCAAGGACCTGCGCGTCGCCCTGTTCCAGAGCTGAGCGCCACACCTGATTCCGATGCGTTCCCGGCAACGGGGCGCGTCCTCGCCGGTTGAGAACAGGCCGGCGGCATCCTAGCTGACGAAGTAGCGTGACGCTCACCCACCGGGCGCGTCGCCGGGGAGACGAGTTCGTTCATGCGCCGTGTCGTCGTCACCGGGATGGGCATCGTCTCATCCATCGGAAACAACACCGAGGAAGTGCTCGCCTCGCTCCGCGAAGGGCGGTCCGGCATCACCCGTGACGGCTCGCATGCCGAGCATGGCTTCCGCAGCCAGGTCTCGGGCCGGCCCACCCTGGACCCCGAGGGAGTCGTCGATCGCCGCGCCATGCGCTTCCACGGCGGGGGCAGCGCCTGGAACCACGTGGCGATGGATCAGGCGATCCGCGACTCAGGGCTCGAGGCCGGCGACATCTCGAACGAGCGCACCGGCATCATCATGGGTTCGGGCGGTCCCTCGACACGTGTGATCGTTGAATCGGCCGCGATCGCCCGCGAGAAGGGTCCTAAGCGTGTCGGCCCGTTCGCGGTGCCGAAGGCGATGTCCTCGACCGCCTCGGCGACCCTGGCGACCTGGTTCAAGATCAAGGGCGTCAACTATTCGATCGCCTCGGCCTGCGCGACCTCGAACCACTGCATCGGCAACGCCGCCGAGATCATCCAGGGCGGTCGCCAGGACATCATCTTCGCAGGCGGCTGCGAGGATTTGGACTGGACCCTGTCGGTGCTGTTCGACGCGATGGGCGCGATGTCCTCGAAGTACAACGCGACACCCGAGCGGGCCTCGCGCGCCTACGACGCCAACCGGGACGGCTTCGTCATCGCCGGGGGTGCCGGCGTCCTCGTCCTCGAGGAGTTGGAGCACGCCAAGGCCCGCGGCGCGCGGATCTACGGCGAGATCGCCGGCTACGGCGCGACCTCCGACGGCTACGACATGGTGGCGCCTTCAGGCGAGGGAGCGGTGCGCTGCATGCGCCAGGCGATGGAAGGCCTGAAGGGCGCGCCGATCGACTACATCAACCCGCACGCCACCTCGACGCCCGTGGGCGACGAGAAGGAGATCGAAGCGATCCGCGAGGTGTTCGGCCACGGCGACGCCTGCCCGCCGATCGCGGCGACCAAGTCCCTCACCGGGCACTCGCTCGGCGCCACCGGGGTGCAGGAGGCCATCTACGGGCTCCTGATGATGAACAACGACTTCATCAGCGCCAGCGCGCACATCGATGAGATCGACCCCGCCTTCGCCGACATGCCGATCCTGCGGACCCGCCGGGACGGGGCCAAGCTCGGCCACGTGCTGTCGAACTCGTTCGGCTTCGGCGGCACCAACGCGACCCTGGTGCTGAAGAACGTCGACGCCTGACGCGTCCGGCACGACGGCGGACCGTCGTCAAGGAAATCGGCGGTTCGAGGCACGCTTCGTTAACCATCGGAACCCAAACTCTCCACTCAAGTTCTGCCTTGAGGCTGTGCCAGGGAGTGGAGCGCGCATGACCTTCTTTCTCATCGTCCTGGCGCTCACGGCGGTCGTCCTCGGATCGGCCGGCATCTACGCCAAGCAGGCACTGATCGACGACGCCAAGTCGCAGACGCGTGGCTACTTCTGAAGCAGCTTCCGCGTTTGACCGCCTTGAAGCCCTGCCTCGCGGCAGGGCATTCGTGTTTCAAGGGGACGCCTTTTTCCAGGTCGGAGATTGGACAGCGCCCTCCCCCGCGCCTAAGCCTCGATCCGTGTTGACGTGCGTCCGATGCGGCGCAGCGCTCGGGAGTGACGGATCGAATGACGGGTTTGATGGCGGGCAAGCGCGGCCTGATCATGGGCGTGGCCAACGACCACTCGATCGGCTGGGGCATCGCCAGGACCCTGCACAAGCACGGCGCGCAGCTCGCCTTCACCTACCAGGGCGACGCGCTCGGCAAGCGCGTCGCGCCGTTGGCCGCGCGGCTCGATTCCGACATCGTCCTCCCCTGCGACGTGGAGAACCTCGCCTCCGTGGACGCGACCTTCGCCGCCCTGGACGAGCGCTTCGACGGCACCCTCGACTTCGTAGTCCACGCGATCGGCTTCTCGGACAAGGCGCAGCTCAAGGGCCGCTACGTCGATGTGACCACCCGCGAGAACTTCTCGCGAACCATGACGATCTCGTGCTTCTCCTTCACCGAGATCGCGCAGCGGGCGGCCAAGCGCATGCGCGCGGGCGGATCCCTGCTGACGCTGACCTATGGCGGCTCCACTCGCGTCATGCCGAACTACAACGTGATGGGCGTGGCCAAGGCGGCGCTGGAGGCGTCGGTGCGCTATCTCGCCACCGATCTCGGCCCGGACAACATCCGCGTGAACGCCCTCTCGGCCGGGCCGATGCGGACCCTCGCGGGCGCCGGCATCGCCGACGCGCGGCTGATGTTCAACCACCAGAAGGCGCATGCGCCGCTGCGCCGGACCGTGACCCTCGACGACGTCGGCGGCTCGGCGCTCTACCTGCTGTCGGACCTCTCGTGCGGGGTGACCGGCGAGATACACTTCGTCGATTCCGGCTACAACATCATCTCGATGCCGCGCCCCGACGTGCTCCAGGCGCAGGACGAGGCCGGCGTCGTCGGCGACGCCTGACCCTCAACGCATCACCGCGATCAGCCCGATCACCAGGCTCGCGGCGAGCAGGATCAGGTGGACGCCACCACCGGCGGCGAGCCACGCACTCATTCCTGGGTCGAACCCGCCGGAATACGCCCCGGGGGCAGCAGCCCGGGCTCGCGCGACGGCCGCCGCACGGCATGGCGCCCGCGCCGCTCGATGACCGCCCGCGGCGGCGGCGCGGAGGGATAGTTCGACGCGAACGGGTTCGGGGGCACGGCGGAGCCGGTCGGCCCGAACGTGCTTCCGGCATAGCCCCGGCCCTGTGATAGGGCGGGGAGCGATCCGGCCGCGAGGATCGCGGCGGCGAGCAACGTACGATAGGGCATCGACATCCTTTGGTGTGTGGCCCCATCCAGATAGGGCCGCGGCGGCGCGAGCGGGATTGGAAGACGGCATGGAACCGCATCGGATCGAGCGCGACGGCACGCGGTACGAGGTCGCCTTCGAGCGTGCCCCCGAGGGCTGGGTCGCCCGCATCCGCAGGCTCGACGACGGCGCGGTCCACGTCGTCGCCTTCGCCGACGGGGCCGGATACGACTCCGACGACCCGCGCGGCTCGCTGATCGCCGGCTGCGAGGCGGCGATCGAACGCCTGCCCTGGGCCGCCCCGACCCGGCACTGAGCGGGCGGCCTGCGGAACCACCGCGCCGCCGACGTGTTCGCGCTGGACAGGTTTCGTTCCAGGTCGGGAGATTGCGATGTCCGAAGTCACCTATCACGTCGTCGAGCACGACGGCGGCTACGCCTACAAGGTCGGCGACGTGTTCTCCGAGACCTTCCCGAGTCACGACGAGGCCCTGCAGGCGGCGCAAGCTGCCGCCGCCGAGCAGCAGGTTCCGGGCTCGACCGAGGGCATCCGCTACCAGGACGGCTCGGGCGCCTGGCACGACGAGACCGCCCGCGGCGACGATCGGCCGGTGGCGAAAGTCGAGGATTGATCGAGGCCGTGACGGGCGGGGTCTGGACGATCGATGCCTCGCAAATCGGCCACGGCGCCTCTTAAATCCGTTCCGTCGGCGGTCAAGCCGCCGAAGGGCACCCGCCGCACTACGCCCTCCCCCGAGACGCTGGCGGCGCTGAGCCCGGATCGCCTGATCGGCCTGATCCTCGGCGAGGCGGCGCGCAACGCCGCGTTCAAAAAGCTCGTGAGCGCGGCCCTTGCCTCCCTGCAGGGCCCGGAGGCCGTCGCCGCGATCGTGGATCGCCGGCTCACCGCCCTTGAAGGCGCCCGCGGCTTCATCGATTGGCAGAAGCGCCGAGCCTTCACCACCGACCTCGGTGCGACGGTCACCGTGATCCTCACGGAGCTGGCGACCCTCGACCGCGCGGCCGCCCTGGAACGTCTGGTGCGCTTCCTCGGTGGGGCCGACGCGGTGCTGAACCGGGTCGACGACGGCTCGGGCGCGATCCAGGCCATCTACGAGCGCGCCTCCGAGGCTGTCGTCGCCATCGCGGCGGACCTCGATCCGGACGCCGCTGGCTTGTTCGCCTTGACACTGATCCCGCGCGTCGTCGCCGACCCCTACGGGCCGTTCGGCCTGCTGATCCGCGATCTCGTCCCGCGCCTGCCCGCCATCGCGCTGCGATCCCTCGACGACGCGCTTGCCGAAGCCGTCTGCGCCGGGGCCAAGCCTGCCGACGGCACGAGCGGGACGCCCGCGATCCGCGCCGGTCTGACCCAGGGGAACCTCCTGCGCATTCGCCAGGACATCACCGACAGCCGCGGAGACGTAGACGCCTACGTCGCGCTCGAGCAGGCGATCATGCCCGGCCGGCCGGACGTCATCGAAATCGCCCGGCGTCTGCTCGACGCCGGCCGAGCCGCGGAGGCGCTGGACTGGATTCGGCGCCCGGCATCCTCGCAGGGCCGCGTCGTCACCCGCGCGTCGCTCGCCGTCGGCTGCGCGGCGATCGACGGCCGAGCGCGGGAGCGGATCGCCCTGGAAATCCGCATCCTCGATGCACTCGATCGACGGGAGGAAGCCCAGGCGCTGCGCTGGCGCGGGTTCGAGACCCTGCTCGACGCCGACATGCTGCGGGCGCACCTCGCGAAGCTGCCCGACTTCGAGGACGAAGAAGTTTGGGAGCGTGCCCTCGAACACGTGAGCCGGCACGACGACGCCCACCGCGCGCTCGCTTTCCTCGTGGCGTGGCCGAGCCTCGACCGCGCCGCGCGCCTCGTCCTCGCTCGCGCTTCGGAGTGGCGCGGCGCCGCCTACCGCTTGCTGGAACTGGCGGCGGAGGCGCTGGAGCCCGCCCATCCTGCGGCGGCCGCGATCCTGCTGCGCCGGATGATCGACGACATCCTCGGCGAGGGCCGGAGTAGCGCCTACCCGCATGCGGCGCGCTACCTCAAGGCCCTGGACGCGATGGCGCCGCGGCTTCTGGCCGGCGCGATCGAGCCGGCGCCGGAAGCGTATCGCGCCGGCCTACGCGCGGCGCACGGGCGCAAGTACGGGTTCTGGCCGCTGGTCCAGGATTAAGTGGTTTCGATGCCGTCGACCCGGTCGGGGTAGAAGGCCACGTGCCCGGCGATCTCGGCCACGGCCGGGAACGGCGCCTCGTAGCTCCACACCGCGTCCGGCCGCGACGCGTCGCCCACCTTGAGGCTGAAGTAGCTGGCGTCGCCCTTGTACGGGCAATGGCTCGTCCGCGCCGAAGGCGTGAAGTGCGAGAGGTCGACGTCGGCGCGCGGGACGTAGAGCACCGGCGGATACGACGCCTCCTTCAACGACAGCGCGTTGCGGCTGTCGGCGACGGCGACGCCGTTCAGCATCACCCGGATGCGACCCGGATGCGGCGTGACGGTGATCGGATGGTCGGGGCCGGGCTGTCTCATCGTGGAATCCTCTCGTTGGGGTTCAGCTCGATGGTGCCGAGCGCGTCGGCGAGCCGGGCCTTCGCGCTTCCCGGCTTCAGCGGCACCTGCTGGCTCGCATGCGGCGCCCATCCGGTCAGCCAAAGCACCTCGAAAGTCGCGCGAAGCCGGCCGTCCGCGTCGGCGAAGCGGGAGGCATAGATCTCGGCCATGCGGATCAGCGTGGCGCGCCGCAAGGGCGTGCGGCGGCGCTCGACCAGCGTGTTGGTCAGGCCCATGGCGCGCAGGTCGCGCATCAGCGCGAACGGGTCGGCGTAGCGCACCGTCACGGTCTCGGTGTCGGCGACCGGCAGGGTGAAGCCCGCCCGCTGCAGCAGGGCGCCGACCTCGCGCACCTCGGCGAACGGTGCGACCCGCGGGCTGAGGCCGCCTTCGACCTCGCTCTCGGCCTGGGCGAAGCTCGCACGCAGCTCGTTCAGCGTGGCGCCCCCGAACAAGCATCCAAGGAACAGCCCGTCCGGGCGCAGGGCGCGGCGGAGCTGCACCAGCGTGCCGGGCAGGTCGTTGACGCCCTGGAGCGCGAGGAGCGAGACGGCGCAATCGAAGTAGCCAGGGGCGGCCGGAAGCGCCTCCGGGTCGGCGACCGCCTGCGCGACGCCAGGCTCTGCTGCCTCGGCGAGCGGCGCGAGCCGCAGCACCGCCGCGTCGGGATAGCGGGCGGCGAGCACGCGCGCCGCCGCGGTCGTCGGCGTCGCGAGGTCGAGGCAGGTGGTGAAGGTTCGCAGCACCGCGCCGAGGCGGTCGTCGAGGTCCTCCGCCATGCGGGCGACGAGGAAGTCGGCGAAGCCCGTGCGTCGCGCGCGGGCGAGGCGGCGGCGGGCGAGCCCGGTGTCGAACAGATGCGAAGGCGCTGTCATGCACAGCCACACATGGCGCTCGACCCGTCCGGTTGCCAGCTGCGGCAGCGCTCGGCGAAGGTGGTCGGCCGACCATCACAGTTTTGCGAGGGTGGAACGGGTCTGGACGATCGCCGTTCCTGGTCAGTTCCATCGGCTGCTGAGCCGCATATCGGAGTCGCATCCCATGATCCGCTTTCTGTCCGGGGCCGCCCTGGCCCTCACGATCGTCGCCTTCGGCTCGACCGCCGAGGCCAAGGGCTGCATCAAGGGCGCCATCGTCGGCGGGATCGCAGGCCACTATGCCGGGCATCACGGGTTGGTCGGCGCCGCCGCAGGCTGCGCGATCGGTCGCCACCGCGCCAACGCCGAGGCCCGCCGCAACGACCAGACCCCGCCCGCGACGCGCTGAGCCGGCTGCGCGCTGCGTCAGGGCGTGGGTCGTGCCTGCGCCTGAAAACATCGACAGCGAGGAAGGCCGTGCATCGAAAGGTTCGCGGCCTTCCGCCATTTTCGGCCGCGCCGCGCGGGCGCTCGTCGGCCTCGTCTACCCGCCCTCTTGCGCGGGATGCGGCGCAGCCACGGCCGATCCCGGCGCGCTCTGTCCCGCCTGCTGGTCCGGCCTGCGCTTCATCGAGGAGCCGTGCTGCCCGCGCTACGGGACACCATTCGCCCTCGACCTCGGGATCGGCCCGCTGCTGTCGCCGCGCGCGATCAGCGATCCACCGGTCTTCGAGCGGGCGCGAGCGGTGGCGCTCTACGACGACACCGCCCGCGCGCTCGTGCACCGCCTGAAATACGAGGACCGCCTCGACCTCGCCAAGGCGATGGCGGCGATGATGGCCGCCTCCGGCGCCGCCCTGATCGCGGAGGCCGATTGCGTCGTGCCGGTGCCGTTGCATCGCTGGCGGCTGTGGCGACGGCGGTTCAACCAGGCGGCTTTGCTCGCCCGCCCCCTCGCCCGCGCCGGGCGGGTGCCGTTCCTGCCGCAGGCGCTCGCGCGGGTGAAGGCGACGCGCTCGCAGGTGGGCCTGAGCCGCGCCGGGCGCGCCGAGAACCTCCAGGGCGCCTTCCGCGTGCCGCCGGTGCACCGGGCCGCCCTTCAGGGCCGACGCGTCCTCCTCGTCGACGACGTCACCACCACCGGCGCGACCGCCAACGCCGCCGCCCGCGCGCTGTTGCGCGGCGGGGCGGCCTCCGTCGACCTCCTCACCTTCGCGATGGTGGCCGACCCGATCGGCTGAACGGCCGTCTCACGCCGGCGGCAGCCCGCGCGGCCGCAGGGCGGCGATCGTCAGGTCGAAGGCCTCGGCGATGCCCTCGTGCCAGAGCGAGAACGGCGTCGGACGTTCGAGATGCAGGGCCGCCTCGGCCTCCATGCCGCTGGCCTGCAGGTCGGCGCCATAGCGCAGCGCGAGACGGCGCATCGGCCCGTTCCGGGCGAGACACCGCACGTGCAGGTCGCCGACTCTTCGGTTGCGGGCGGCTTCCGTGATCCGCGCGAACAGGGCGCCGCCGAGGCCGCGGCGGCGATACGCGCGCTCGACGGCGAAGGCCGCCTCCGCCTCGGCGCCGAGGTCGAACGCCGTCGCGCCGGCGCGCGACGGGCGCAACTCGGCGACGCCGCGCAGGACGCCGGAGACGAACGCGCCGAAGATCAGGCCCTCCGCCGTCACGGCGCGCTCGGCGTAGGCGCGGATCCCGGCCTCGCCGACGGCGCCCATGAAGCGGTTCGCACGGGTCTCCGGATCGAGGCGCAGGAAGTAGGCGAGGATCTCGGCGCGGTCGCTCGCACGCAGGCGGCGGATCGTGTGTCCCGCCGGCTTCGGCTCGGGCAGTGCCATGGTTCCAGTCTCCGATTACGCGGCGCTGACGTCTGCGCGCATCCGGGCGTGCCCTCCCTCGAAGGTAGCGCCGGTCTCGCACCGCCAAGCCGATTGTGCAATGCAACAATTCGTCCTTGCAGTTTGCGGCGTGGGCTGACATGCGCCGGGCGGATGGAACCCGTTTCCTCGTATCTTGCCGGGCGGCGGGTTGATCGCCCTGCGCGCGCGCGGCAGACGGGTGATCCGTCCTTCGCGCCGCAACAGGGCCGAGGCCGAGCAGGATCCCGTGGTCGTGAGCCGGATGTCGTGAGCCCAACCTCGCCGAGCCAGGCGCCCTCCGCAGACGCGCGCAGCGGCGCGCTCTCCCCCGGGCCCGTCCACGATCGCTACGAGGCGCTGATCGCGTCGGGCGCGATCGAGCGCGACCCGGCGCAGGCGCGGCTGGTGCGCGCTCTCGACCGGCTCGCCCTCGACCTGGAGCGGCGCCGACGCGCCAAGAAGGGCAGCGCCCTCGGCTGGCTGTTCTCGCGCAAGGACACCGTCGGGCCGACGAAGGGGCTGTACATCTGGGGCTCGGTCGGGCGTGGCAAGACCATGCTGATGGACCTGTTCCACGAGGCCGCCCCCGGCCCGAAGCGCCGCGTCCACTTCCACGGCTTCCTCGCCGACGCGCACGAGCGTATCCACGCCTACCGCCAGGCGCTGAAGCGCGGCGAGGTCAAGGGTGACGACCCGATCGGCCCGGTCGCCGACGCGTTGGCCGACGAGGCGACGCTGCTGTGCTTCGACGAGTTCACCGTCACCGACATCGCCGACGCGATGATCCTCGGCCGGCTGTTCGGAGCGCTGTTCAAGCGCGGCGTGACGGTGGTGGCGACCTCGAACGTGGAGCCGGACCGGCTCTACGAGGGCGGCCTCAACCGGGCCCTGTTCCTGCCCTTCGTCGAGGAGCTGAAGGAGCGGGTCGAGGTGTTGCGCCTGGACTCGCGCACCGACTTCCGCCTCGAGAAACTCGGCGGCGCGCCGGTCTACCACGTGCCTGCCGACGCGGCCGCGCGCTCGGCGATCGATGCCGCCTTCCGCGGCCTGACCGGCAAGGCCAAGGGCCGGTCTGCGACGCTCACCGTGCACGGCCGTCAGGTGCCGGTGCCGCAGGAGGCTGCGGGCGTCGCCCGGTTCAGCTTCGACGACCTCTGCGCCCAGCCCCTCGGCGCCTCCGACTACATGGCGATCGCCCGCGCCTTCCACACGGTGATCGTCGAAGAGATTCCGGTGATGGGCGAGCAGAACCGCAACGAGTGCAAGCGCTTCATCACCCTGATCGACACCCTGTACGACCGCCACGTGAAGCTCGTCGCCTCGGCCGCCGCCGAGGCGCAGGCGCTCTACTCGGTGCGGGAAGGCCGCGAGGCCTTCGAGTTCGATCGGACGGTGTCCCGGCTGATCGAGATGCGCTCGGTGGAATACCTCGCCCTGCCGCACGGCCGGGCCGATTCCGAGGCTTCCGGCTCGACGACCGGCCTCGTCGAGACCTGATGCGGCTTCGCGGCGCCTGCTGCGCCGACGGGTAAAGCTTCGACAACCGCGCGCGCCCGGTTATGTCTGCGCGGATCGCCCCGGCACGTCGCCGGGCCGATCCGGGGCGCCCGACATGATCACCCATCCGAAACATCCGCCCGCGGCGGGTGGTGCTGCGACGCGGACCCGGATCGGGATGACCGTCGCGTGATCAATCCCCGGTCGATCTCGTTCCTGCGCCGGGCCAACTGGCGCAGCGCGCGGCCTTTCGCGGGCCTGCTCGGCTCGCCGGTCGCCTTCGGGTTGCTGCTCGTCGCCCTCGTCGCCGGCGCCTGGAACTACGTCGGCGGCGAGGCGAGCCGCGCTGCGGTCGCGGCCGGGACCGCGCGGATCTCGCAGCTCGAGCGTCTGCTCTCGGCGGTGAAGGACCTCGAGACCGGCGAGCGCGGCTACGTCCTCGTCGGCGGCGACATGTACCTCGAGCCCTACCAGAAGGCGCTCGGCGCGATCGATACCGGCCTGACGGCGCTCGGCCGCGTGGCGCAGGCGCCCGTGCGCCAGGGCGGCGCCTCGCTCGCCGCCCTGATCGCGGACAAGCGCGACTTCGCGGCCCGCGTCGTCGCCGCCCGCCGGGACGTGAGCTTCGACGCGGCGACGGAAATCGTCCGCACCGGCGTCGGCAAGCAGCTGATGGACGCCATTCGCGCCGAGACCGCAGGGCTGCAGGCGGCGACCGCGGAACGGCTGGAGGCCGACCGCAGCCGGGACGTCGCCCGCTCCCTGCTGCTGTCGGTGCTGGCGGCGATCTGTGCCGTCGTCGCGATCGTCCTCCTCGCCCGCCTCGCCCTGGTTCGCCGGCGCGAGGCGATGCGGATGTCCGGGCTCCTCGACGGCGTCCTCGCGAACGCCCCGGTCGGCCTCGGCTTCCTCGATCGCGACCTCAAGATCCGCCACATGAACCGGGCGCTCGCGGTGATGAGCGAGCGCGGCTTCGGCGCCGACCTCGGCGCGCCGATCTGGGCGATGCTGCCCAACCTCGCGGACGCCCTCGGCCCGAAGCTCGCCGCCGCCCTCAACGAGGGGCTGGTGACGCCGGACGTTCCCGTGGCGGTGCCGACGCCCTCGGCCCCCGGCGGCGTGCGCCGGTTCTCGATGAGCTTCTACCCGTTGCGCGGCACCTCATCGGACCCAGAGCCGGCGATCGAGGGCGTCGGCATCGTCGTCCTCGACGAGACCCTGCGCTGGATCGTCGAGGAGCGCATGCGCCGCAGCGAGGAGCGCTTCCGCTCGCTCATCGAGGCGAGCGCGTCGATCGTCTGGACTGCGACCGCGGAGGGCAGCCTGCATCCGCGCCAGGCGTCCTGGACGCGCTTCACCGGCCAGGACGACGCGGCCTATGCCGGCGAGGGCTTCCTCGACGTGATCCACGTCGAGGACCGCGCGCACACCGCAAAGGCCTGGCAGGCGGCCGTCTCGACGCTGCAGCCCTACGAGACCGAGCACCGCCTGCGCCGGGCCGACGGCGAATTCCGGCACATGGCGGTACGCGCCGTGCCGATCCTCGCCGAGGACGGCAGCCTGCGCGAATGGGTCGGCACCCACACCGACATCAGCGAGCGCAAGGCGGCCGAAGCCGCGGTCGAAGCCGCGCGTCAGGCCGCCGAGGACGCCAACCGCGCCAAGAGCCAGTTCCTGGCCAACATGAGCCACGAGCTGCGCACCCCGCTCTCGGCGGTGATCGGCTATTCCGAGATGCTGCAGGAGGAACTGGAAGACCTCGGCGAGCCGGCGCTGATCGCCGACATGAAGAAGATCGAGTCCAACGCCCGCCACCTCCTCGGGCTGATCAACGACGTGCTCGATCTGTCGAAGATCGAGGCCGAGCGGGTCGAGATCTACGCCGAGGACTTCTCCGTCGCCGACGTGGTGGCCGAGGTCGCCGCCACAGTCGAGGGTTTGGTCGCCAAGAAGGGCAACGCCCTCGACCTGACGATCGCCGACGACGTCGGCACGGCGCATACCGACGTGACCAAGCTGCGCCAGTGCCTGATCAACCTTCTGAGCAACGCGGCGAAGTTCACCGAGAACGGCCGCGTCGGCCTCACCGTCACGCGCGACGCCGACGCGGTCCTGCGCTTCGCGGTGAGCGACACCGGCATCGGCATGAACGAAGAGCAGGTCGGCCGGCTGTTCGAGCGCTTCACCCAGGCCGACGCCTCCACCACCCGGCGCTTCGGCGGAACCGGGCTCGGGCTCTCGATCACCCGCGCCTTCGCCGGACTTCTGGGCGGCACCGTCGAGGTCGTGAGCGTCGAAGGCGCGGGCAGCACCTTCACCCTGACGCTGCCGGCGCAGTTCGCCGGCCCCGATGCCGCCCCCGCGCAGGGCGAGGACGGGGCGGTCGGAAACCGTATCCTCGTCATCGACGACGACCCGGCGACGCGCGACCTGCTCGCCCGCTTCCTCGAGAAGGAGGGATTCGCCGTCTCCACCGCCGAGGACGGACGCCAGGGGCTGGAGCGGGCGCGGGCGCTACGCCCGCGCGCGATCCTCCTGGACGTGACCATGCCGCGGATGGACGGCTGGTCGGTGCTGCGCGCGCTCCGAGCCGACCCGGAGCTGGGTGCGACGCCGATCGTCATGGTGACGGTGCTCGACGAGCAGAACCTCGCCTTCTCCCTCGGCGCCACCGACTATCTGCACAAGCCGATCGAGTGGGGGCACCTCAAGGCCGTCACCGACCGGTTCCGTCCCGGAAACGCCGAGGGGCCGATCCTCGTGGTCGAGGACGACCCCGACGCCCGCGAGCGGGTGACGACCTTCCTGGAGCGCGAGGGTTTCCCGGTCTGCTCGGCCGAGCACGGCAAGCTCGCGCTGGAGGCGGTGGCGCGGGAGAAGCCGGCCCTCGTGCTTCTCGATCTGATGATGCCGGAGATGGACGGCTTCGGCTTCCTCCGGGCGCTGCGCACCCGCGCGGAGTGGCGCGACATCCCCGTGGTGGTGCTCACCGCCAAGGACATCACCGCGGAGGATCGTCGCCGCCTCGCGGGGCAGGCCGACCGTGTGATCAGCAAGGGCTCGATGAGCCTGTCGGACCTTGCGCAGGAGGTGCGCGGGTTGGTCGGTGGTCCGGCGTAGAAACGACGCGGCCCCCTCTCCCGTTCGGGAAAGGGGGCCACACTTCTTCGGCACGTGCGCTCGAGGGTACGTCTCAAGGCTCGGAAGTCGGGAAAACCTATTTCTCGACGAAGGCCTTCTCGATCACGTAATGGCCGGCTTCGCCGTGGTTGCCCTCTTCGTAGCCGCCGTTGGTCAGCAGCTCGCGGGTGTCGCGGATCATGTCGGGGCTGCCGCACAGCATGAAGCGGTCGTTCTCGACCGACATGTTCGGCAGGTCGATATCCTCGAACAGCTTGCCCGAGGTCATCAGGTCGGTGATCCGGCCTCGGTTGCGGAACGGCTCGCGGGTCACGGTCGGGTAGTAGATCAGCTGTGCGCTGATCATCTCGCCGAGGAACTCGTGCTTCGGCAGGCTTTCGGTGATGGTCTCGCCGTAGGCGAGTTCCTGAACCTGCCGGCAGCCGTGGACGAGGACGACCTTCTCGAAGCGCTCGTAGGTCTCCGGGTCCTTGATGATCGACAGGAAGGGCGCGAGCCCGGTGCCGGTGCCGAGGAGGTAGAGGTTTTTGCCCGGCAGCAGGTTGTCGAGCACCAGCGTGCCGGTGGGCTTCTTGCCGACGATGATCGGGTCGCCGACCTTGAGGTGCTGCAGCTTCGAGGTGAGCGGACCGGCCTCGACCTTGATCGAGAAGAACTCCAGCTCCTCCTCGTAGTTGGCCGAGACGACGCTGTAGGCGCGCAGGAGCGGTCGCCCCTCGACCTCGATGCCGATCATCGTGAACTCGCCGTTCCGGAAGCGGAAGGCCGGATCGCGCGTCGTGCGGAAGGAGAAGAGCGTGTCGGTCCAGTGGTGGACCGACAGAACGCGCTCCTCGTAGAACTTGCTCATCGACTGAGGTGTCCCGAATCCCGATGGGGTTGGCGGTCTTTTCGCAGGTGCGGAACGCAGGTCAAGACGCGCTGACGACACACAGCCATGCAACCGCAACTGATTGGAATCGCTCTTAATACCCGCGGCGATACGGCCTAGAGCGGCTTGAGCCCCGCCTCTATCTCGGCCCGGCGCGGCTCGAGGAACGGCGGCAGCGCCAAGCCCTGCCCGAGCCGGTCGAGCGGTTCGTCTGCGGTGAAGCCAGGGCCGTCGGTGGCGATCTCGAACAGGATGCCGTTCGGCTCGCGGAAGTACAGGCTTCGGAAGTAGAAGCGATCGACCGGGCCGCTCGACGGCATCCGGCGCGTGTTCAGGCGGTCGGCCCAGGCTGCGTAATCCGCATCGGGGATACGGAAGGCGACATGGTGGACGGCGCCTGCTCCCTGCCGCGCAGGGGCGGAGGCGTCGCCCAGAAGCTGCACCTCTGCCGCCGGGCCGCCCTCCCCCATGGCGAAGACGTGGACCGAACCCTCCGGCGTCTCGAAGCTGCGGGCGTGCACCATGCCGAGCACGTCGACGAGGACGCGGCCGGTCTGCTCCGGCTGCGCCACCGACAGCCGGATCGGGCCGAGCCCGCGGATCTGATGATCGGGCGCCACCGGGCTGCCGTCCCACGGATGCGCGTCGCCCGCGCCGCCGTCGTCGACGAGGCTCAGGCGCTGGCCTTCCGAATCCTCGAAGTCGAGGGTCAGGCGACCGTCGCGCTCCACCGGCGCGGAGTGGGTCACGCCCTCCCGCGCCAAGCGCTCGCGCCAAGCCTCGATCGCCGCCGGCCCCGCCACGCGCAGGTGCGTGCGGGTGATGCTGTTCGTCCCGCGCCGCTCAGGCGGCGCCGGCCAGTCGAAGAAGGTGACGTCGGTGCCGGGCGAGGCCAACCCGTCGGCGTAGAACAGGTGGTAGGCCGAGACGTCGTCCTGGTTCACCGTCTTCTTCACCAGCCGCAGGCCGAGCACGCGGGTGTAGAAGGCGTGGTTGTCCGCAGCCCGCGCGGTGATCGCGGTCAGGTGGTGGATCCCGGTGAGCTGCATCGGCGAGGGCGTTTTCCGTCGAAGGGGTTGCCGGTTCGGCGAAAAACGCGGCCCGACAAAGGGATGGGACGTTCCCCATGATCCAGGGATCATGGGGTCGATTCTAGAGGCCGATCGGCCGCCCGGCGGCGACGACCAGCATCCGGCCGTCGGCGAAGGTCCGCGCGCCGGCCCGGCGGATGTCCTCCTGCGTGACCGACGAGACCAGCGCGTTGCGGCGCTCGATGTAGTCCATGCCGAGGCCTTCGAACGCGATCTGCACCAGCTGGTGGGCGATCTTGGTCGAGGTGTCGAAGCCCAGCGCGTAGGAGCCGGTGAGGTAGTCCTTGGCCTTCTGCAGCTCCTCGTCGTCCGGTCCGTCGGCGATCAGGCGGTTGATCTCGTCGCTGATGACCGACACCGCTTCGCCGACGCGCTCGTTCTTGGTCGCGGTGTAGCCCCAGGTCATCGCCGCCGAGCGGTGGCTGACCAGCGAGGTCCCGACGGAGTACGCCAGGCCGCGCTTCTCGCGCACTTCCTGGAACAGCCGCGAGGTGAAGGCGCCGCCGCCCAGGATGTGGTTGAGAACGTAGGCTGGGATGAAGTCGGGGTCGCGCCAGGCGACGCCGGCCATGCCGAAGCGGATCACCGATTGCGGCACGTCGAGGTCGACGACGACGCGCTTGCCGAGGTCGCCCACCGTGGTCCGCTCGATCGCGCGCAGGCCGCCGGCCTCCGGCAACGCGCCGAAGGCGCGGTCGAGGCTCTTGGCGAGCTGCTCGGCGCCGATCGCGCCGACGGCGGCGATCTTCACCGCGCCGCGGCCGAGGAGCTGGGCGTGCATCGCCACAAGGTCGTCGCGGGTGATCGCCGACACCGCCTCGATCGTGCCCGACGAGGGCCGGCCGTAGGCGTGCCCGGCGAAAGCCTCGGCGAAGAAGCGGCGCGAGGCCATCACGCCCGGGTCGTTCTGCTGGTAGCGCAGGCCGGCGATCACCTGGCCGCGGACCCGCTCGATCGCGTCGGCGTCGAAGCGGGGCTTGGCGAGCGCCAGGGCCAGGAGGTCGATCGCCTCGTCGGCGTGCTTGACGAGCATCTTCAACGAGCCGCCGATCGCGTCGGGGCCGGCATGGAATGAGAGCTCGATCGCGCGTGCCGCGAGCCGTTCCTGGAAGGCGTCGGAGCCGAGGTCGCCGGCACCCTCGTCGAGGAGGCGCGCCAACATCTGGGCGCAGCCCGACTTGCCCTCCGGGTCCTGCGCCGCCCCGCCCTCGAAGGTGAAGGCGAGCGCGATCATCGGCACCACCGGCGATTCGACGTGCCACGCCTCGATCCCGGCGGCGGTCTGGATCGGTAGCGCCTTGGCCGGGCTCGCCTTGGTGCGGACCGGCGTCTCGGCCAGGTCGGTGTCGGCGAAGTTCATGGACGACCTCGTTGTTCTCGTTCTCTTGGATGCGGCCTCTGGGTGCGGCGCCGGGCGCCGCAGGCCGAAGGCGCTATTCCGCGGCGATCGCCATGGGCGCGTCCGGGTCGCTCGCCTTGACGAGGTAGCCGGTGACCGAGCGGGACGGCGTCAGCCAGCGCTCGCTCGCCGTCGCCAGACGCTCGCGGGTCACGCCCTCGATGTCGGCGGGCCAGCGGCGCACCTCCTCGATGGTCTCGCCGATGGCGAGCGCCGAGCCGTAGATGCGCGCGAGCGACGACTGGCTATCGGAGGAGTAAACCGTCTCGGCGACCAGCCGGGTCTTGGCCCGCTCGATCGCCTCAGCGTTCAGCGCCTCGGAAGGTGCGCGCCGGAGCACGCGGTCGACCTCGGCCTCGAGCTTCTCCAGGCTGACGCCCTCGGCGGGGATCGCGTAGACCGAGAAGCGGGTGTCGTCGATCGCCGAGCCCATGTACCAGGCGCCCGCGTTCACCGCGAGGCCGCTCTCCATGACGAGCTTTCGGTAGAGGTAGGAGGTCGAGCCGCCGCCAAGCACTTCGGCGAGCAGTTCGAGATCGTGGCAGCCTCCGTCGCGGGCGGTGATGCAGGACGGCGTGAGGTAGAGCCGCTGCAAGGTCGGCTGCTCGACCTTCGGGTCGGCCACCGCGAGGCGGCGCAGCGCCTTCGGCTCGGGCTCCCGCGGGCGGACCCGCACCGGGCGGGCGCCCTGCGGTGCGACGCGCCCGTAGGTCGCCTCGGCCAGGCGCCGGACCTCGTCGGGCGTCACGTCGCCGGCGACCACGAGGATCGCATTCTCGGGCGTGTAGAAGCGCTTGTAGTAGTCGAGGGCGTGGTTGCGGTTCAGCTCCTCGATCTCGTGCATCCAGCCGATGATCGGGATGCCGTAGGGGTGGTGCACGAAGAGCGAGGCCGCCATCGCCTCGGAGAGCTGGGCGGAGGGATCGGTCTCGACCCGCATGCGGCGCTCCTCCAGCACCACGTCGCGCTCGGGCGCGACCACCGCGTCGTCGAGGACGAGGCCGGTCATGCGGTCGGCCTCGAACGCCATCATGGTGTCGAGGTTGTCGCGGGCGACGCGCTGGAAGTAGGCAGTGTAGTCGTAGGAGGTGAAGGCGTTCTCCTGCCCGCCGAGACCGGAGACGGCCTTCGAGAAGGCGCCGACCGGGTGCTTCTCGGTGCCCTTGAACATCAGGTGCTCGAGGAAGTGGGCGATGCCGGACCGGCCGAGCGGGTCGTCGGCCGAACCGTTGCGGTACCAGATCATGTGAGTCACGACGGGCGCGCGGTGATCCGGCACCACCACCACGTCGAGCCCGTTGTCGAGGGTGAAGGACGACACCTCCGGCCCACCGGCCTCGGAGCGCCCGAACGGCGCCGCCTCGACGCGCCCCGCGCTGGCGAAGCGGCCGCCGGCCGGGAACAGGGTGGGCGTCGCCTTCCTGAACAGATGCATACCGTCTTCCCTCGTGCGGCCCTTAAGGGACCGTCCGTTTCTGGTTCGATGCGAGGCAGCGCGCCGGCATCGTCTCGATCGGCAATTCCCGTACCGGAAGCGCCGGCGCCGGTCCCGTGCCGAACGGCGACCGACCGTGTGTCACATCCGCGCCTCAGCGCGCACGCTGCTCGCGCAGGTAGGCGCCGGGATCGGATTCTTCGCGCTCGCGGCTGGCGTTGTTGATCGGGTCGGTGGTGTTGCGAACGATCTTCTTGGGCGGCTGGCGGTAGCCCTTGGGCGGATCGGTCAGCACGTCGCGCGACGGCTCGACCGCCGACGGCTCGGTCTTCTCGTTGCCGATCCCGCGGATCAGGTCGAGCGGGTTGACCCAGGAATCCTCCCGGGTGTTGTCGCCGGGCTTGCGCTCGATCTCGCGGGTCACGTTGGCGTCGGCACGGCGGCCGGAACGCATCTCGTCGACCGAGAGCGTCGCGTTGTTGTCCTCGTAGCGCCCCTGCGCCTGGTTGCCCTTCGGCACGCGGCGCTCGGCGGCGGCGCGCTCGCGCTCGACCACCTCGGGCTCCTTCGGCCATTGCGACGAGGATGCGCCGGCGCGCGGTGCCGGCAGGGCCTTTCCGTCGAGGCGCGGCGGCATCACCAGAGGTGCGCGCTCGCGATATTCGATCGGCGCCTGCGGCTTCTCGAGGAGGCCGATGCCGCTCAGCGTGTTGCGCAGCAGCTCGCCCCGCTCCTGCGCCTGGACCGCGGACGGCAGGACGATCGCCGCCGCCATGAGAATGAGCTCCCGGTACCCGATCATGATGCCCCGCAACTTGCCCACCGACGCCCGATCCCCGTTCCGGGGTTCATCGAAGCGGCCGCACGGATGACGGCCTGATCCGGCGCTTCGGGTCTGAAGCCGGTTTCCGGCGATCGTATGGCGCCTTGACCGCTTGGGGCCAGCCATAAGCGACCTGCATCCACCGCCGTCGCCGGCCGGTCACGCCGACGGCGAGCCGCCGGACAGGCTATCGCGCCGTTCCGGCAGCACGCTGTCGAGGATCAGCCCGACGACGCCCGCGACGATCGCCGCGTCGGCGACGTTGAACACGTACCAGGACCACGCGCCGGCATGCAGGTGCACGAAATCGAACACCGCGCCGTAGGCGGCCCGGTCGACCGCGTTGCCAAGCGCGCCGCCGGCGATCAGGCCGAGCGCCGTCGCCAGCAGGCGCGACCCCGTACGGGTCATCCACACGCTCAAGCCCACGGCGGCGGCGAGCGACAACGCCACCAGCAACCACCGGCCGACGCCGCTCTCCTGCTGGAACAGGCCGTAGGACACGCCCCTGTTCCAGACGACGACGAACTCGGCATAGGGCCCGAGGCGCCAGGGCTGGGTCAGCACCAGATCGGTGCCGAAGTAGAGCGACAGCTTCGAGAGCTGGTCGAGGACCAGGGTCGCGACGAGGGCGAAGAGGCCGAGATGAACGGGCTTCATCGTGCGGCTCCCGCTGCAGCCTCTCCCCTTCCCCGACGGAGGGAAGAGGAACGAAGCGGTCGCGTCCCGCTCACGCCGCGCTCGCCGCCGGATGGGCCGCATCCCATTCCCGAAGCGCCAGGGCGTCGCGGGGTGTGACGTCCGGGTAGTCCGGGTCGCTGCCGACCTCCGGCGTGACGCGCCAGGAGCGGGCGCACTTGCGGCCCTCGGCGCGCAGCGGGACCACGGCGACGCCCTTGACGTCGTCGAGGCGGAACGCGTCGGCGGGGCCCTCCCCGGCCTCGATCCGGATCGCGGAGGTGATGCAGACGTCGGCGAAGTCGACGCCGTCGAGGGCCGTCAGCAATTCCGGGTCGGCGATCGAGACGGTGGGCGCCGCCTCCAGGCTCGCGCCGATGCGCTTGGCCGCGCGCTCGATCTCCAAAGCGCCGGTCACGACCCGGCGAACCCGCCGGATCTTCTGCCAACGCGCGGCGAGGGCGTCGTCGCGCCAGGAGGCCGGCGTCTCCGGCAGGGTCTGCAGGTGGACCGAGCCGGCCTCCGACGGGAGCCGGTCGAGCCAGGCCTCCTCGGCGGTGAAGGCGAGCACGGGCGCGAGCCAGATCACGACCCGGCGGAACGCCTCGTCGATCACCTGCAGCGCGGCCCGGCGGGTGACCGAGGAGGCCGGGTCGCAATACAGCGCGTCCTTGCGCACGTCGAAGTAGAACGACGACAGGTCGCCGGTCATGAAGCCGTTCAGCAGCGCGACCACGCGCTTGGTGTCGAAGGTGCGGTAGGCCTCGCGGATCTCGCCGTCGAGCTCGAGCAGACGGTGGAGCACGAAGCGCTCGAGTTCCGGCATCTCCGCGAACGGCACGTCGTCGCCCGCCACGCGGTGGGCGAGCGAGCCGAGCATCCAGCGGAGCGAGTTGCGCAGCTTGCGGTAGGTCTCGGCGAAGGTCTTGATGATCTCCGGGCCGATGCGCAGGTCGTCGGTGTAGTCGGAGGCGGCGACCCACAGGCGCAGGATGTCGGCCCCCGAATCCTTGATGATGCTCTGGGGCGCCACGACGTTGCCCTTCGACTTCGACATCTTCAGCCCCTTGGCGTCGAGGACGAAGCCGTGGGTGAGCACCGTGTCGTAGGGCGCGCGGCCCCGCGTGCCGGCGGATTCGAGCAGCGACGACTGGAACCAGCCGCGGTGCTGGTCCGACCCTTCGAGGTACATCACCGTGTCCCGCCCGCCGTCGCGGCGGCGCACGACGTTGGCGAGGCCGGGGAACGCCGCCGGGTCGTCGAGGACGAAGGCGTGCGTCGAGCCGGAATCGAACCACACGTCGAGGACGTCGGTGACCTTCTCGTAGGCTGCCGGGTCGTGGTCGGGGGCGAGGAAGCGCGCGCCGTCGGCGTCGGTGAACCAGGCGTCGGCGCCCTCAGTCGCGAAGGCGGCGACGATGCGGGCGTTCACGCGGTCGTCGCGCAGCACCTCGCCGGTGCCCTTCTTGACGAACACCGTGATCGGCACGCCCCAGGCGCGTTGGCGCGACACGACCCAGTCGGGCCGGTTGCCGACCATGCCGTTGATGCGGTTCTTGCCCTGGGGCGGCACCCACTGGGTGTCCTCGATCGCCTGCAGGGCGACCTCGCGCAGGGTGCGGTCGCCGAGCGAGTCCACCGCCTTGTCCATGGCGATGAACCATTGCGGCGTGTTGCGGAAGATCACCGGCTTCTTGGAGCGCCAGGAATGCGGGTAGCTGTGCTTGAGCCGCCCCGACGCCACCAGCGTCCCGGCCTCCTGCAAAGCGGCCATCACGGCCTTGTTGGCGTCGCCCTTCTCGCCCTTGTCGGTGAGGACGCGCCGTCCCTCGAAGCCGGGCGCGTCCTTCGTGAGCGCGCCGTCGGCGTCGACGGTGTAGGGGATGCGGGTCTCGATGCCGCGCTCGGCGAGCGCGCGGCCGTTGGCCATCCAGACCTCGAAATCCTCGCGGCCGTGGCCCGGCGCGGTGTGGACGAAGCCGGTGCCGGCCTCGTCGGTGACGTGGTCGCCGTCGAGCATCGGCACGGCGAAATCGTAGCCGCGGCCGGCGAGCGGATGGGACAGGGTGAGGCCGGCGAGTTCGGCCGGGGTCACGTCGCGCAGGCGCTCATACGCCGCGACGCGCGCAGACTCGAAGACGCCTGCAGCAAGGCCGTCCGCCAGGAGGTAGGTCTGGCCGACCTTGGCCCAGTTGTCCTCCGCGGCCTCCGTCACCCGGTAGAGGCCGTAGGCCACGCGCTTGGAATAGGCGACGGCGCGGTTGCCGGGCATGGTCCAGGGCGTCGTCGTCCAGATGACGACGCGGGCGTCGCCGAGGTCTGCTGCCGCGCCGGCGCGCATCGGGAAGGCGGCGAAGATGGTGTCGCTGACGTGGTCCTCGTACTCGACCTCGGCCTCGGCCAGCGCGGTCTTCTCGACCACCGACCACATCACCGGCTTGGAGCCGCGATAGAGCTGGCCGCTCATCGAGAACTTGATCAGCTCGGCGGCGATGGAGGCTTCGGCCGGGTAGGCCATGGTGGCGTAGGGATGGTCCCAGTCGCCGGTGACGCCGAGTCGCTTGAACTCCGCTCGCTGCACGTCGAGCCAGTGGCCGGCGAAGGTCCGGCATTCCTGGCGGAACTCGATGACCGGCACGTCGTCCTTGTTGCGGCCCTTGGCGCGATACTGCTCCTCGATCTTCCACTCGATCGGCAGGCCGTGGCAGTCCCAGCCCGGCACGTAGTTCGCGTCGAAGCCGAGTCCGCCCATGGAGCGGACGATCACGTCCTTGAGGATCTTGTTGAGCGCCGTGCCGATGTGGATGTTGCCGTTGGCGTAGGGCGGCCCGTCGTGCAGCACGAATTTCGGGCGTCCGGCGGCGTTGGCACGTAGCTGCCCGTAGAGGTCGGTGGCGCTCCAGCGCTCCAGCAGCAGCGGCTCGCGCGTCGGCAGGCCGGCCCGCATCGGGAAGTCGGTCTGCGGAAGGTAGAGGGTCTTGGAATAGTCGCGGCCGGCCGGGGCTTCGGCTTGGGTCTCGTCGGTCATGGGGTCGGGCGTCCTGGAAACGGGCGGCGCGCGTGCGGGCTTTGCGAAGGCCGGCGCATGTCACGGCGCGAGGGGCGATGGAAGCGGCGGCTCCCGTGACGATCCCGGCCTCCGCGCAGCCGCGCGGGCGCGGACCTCACGCGGCGGCCGGGCCCATAATTCGACGGACGTGTGGGGCGTGGACGCAGCGCATGGCCGCGTTCTAGCAGCGGGCGCGAGCGGAGGCCAGCGGATGCGCGCGGTCCGAACGGGGCTGCGCATTCACCACGCCGTCGGGACGCCTTGCGGGATGCTGCCACCAAATCGCGGCTGGTTCGTTGCCTGACCACGCGATCGGTCCGCGCCGGCGGGCGCAGGTCCGAGCCGCGGAGCACAACAGGATGGGACGTAACGCCATGAAACATCTCCTGATCGCCGCCACGCTCGCCCTCACCGCCTGCGCCGTCGCCGCGCCCGTCGAGGCACAGGGCCTCGTCGGCGGCGTCCGCCGCGGCGCGGCCGAGCCCGTTGACGGG
>NZ_VRUT01000003.1:0-91434 GCF_008039465.1 Methylobacterium sp. WL120
GGGCAGGGGTCATGGCGCCGGCACCCTGGGGCGGGTTCGGCGACCGTGCAAGCCTTCCCGGCGGCCCGAGCAGGTTCACGGCGTTTCTTGCGGGCTCATGGCGTCTCTTGTGGGCTCATGGCGTCTCTTGCGGGCTCATGGCGTCTCTTGCGGGCTCATGGCGTCTCGGCGCGCACGGCGCCGCGGCGCGCTTCGAGGTTCTGCCACACGATCAGCGCGGGCAGGCCGAGCACCACGTCCGGCACGCGCTTGGCGAGGGACAGGGCGATGGCGGTGCCCGGATCGATCCCGAACAGAGCGCCGACGAGCACGAACCCGCCTTCCTGCACGCCGAGCCCGCTCGGGATCGGGAAGGCCGCCGACTTGATCGCCTGGCTCAGGGCCTCGATCACCAGAACCTCGGAGAGCGTGACGCCCTCGACGCCAATGCAGGCGAGCACGATCGCGATCTCGGCGGCGCCCAGCGTCCAGGCGAGCGCGTGCAGCAGGATCGATTGCAGCAGTTGTGCCCGCCGGCCGCGGCCCCAGACCGCGTCGAGGGCATCCTGCACGCTGCCGCCCGCGCTGCGAGCCGGCTCTGCCTCGCGCACGAATCGGCGCGAGAGCGCGCCGAGGCGGGCCTCGACGAAGCGCGCCGCGCCGGTGCGCTGGAAGGCGAAGAAGGCGGCCAGCACGAGGCCGGCGACCGCGAGCGCCCTGAAGACCCAGCTCGCGAGTTCGGCCGCCGGCTCCCCCTGGACCTGCATCAGCAGGCCGGCGCCGAGCAGCGCGAACAGCGCCTGGGTGCCGACCTGGAACAGCATGTCGGCGAGGATCGAGGCCGCGGCGAGCGGGCGGGCCACGCCCCAGAAGGTCAACAGCCGGCCGCCGACCACGTCGCCGCCGACGGAGGCGACGGGCAGCAGCACGTTGATGCCCTCGCGCACGAACCGCAGGGTGGCGAAGGCGCCGAAGCCCGCCGGCGACAGGCGATCGAGGATGCGCTGCCACGCCAGCGCGCAGAGCAGCACGATCGCCGCCCGCATCGTCACGACGCCGGCGAGGCCGAGGATGCCGATCCGGCCGAAGGCGTCGGCGACGGCGCCGAGATCGTTGGTGGCGACGAGCCAGATCGCGAGCCCAAGGCCGAGCACGGTGCCGACGAGCGGCAGGCGCCGCAGGAGCGCCCGAGCGAGCGCGGGCCGGCCCGCGCGAAGAGGTTCCGGCGCGCTCACGCGGCCGCGTCGCGGGCGTCGTCGCGCTCGTCTTGGCCCAGGTTTGCGCGCGGGGGCAGCAGCAGGGCGACGATCGCGTCCGGCGACGCCGTCGGATCGATCAGCAGGATCCGTCCGGCCGTGACGCTGGCTCCGGTGGCGACGGCGACGAGGCGCTTCGGGCAGGGGCCGAGGCACCCGGTCTCGACCACCCGCAGCTTCGCCCCGGAGCCGCCCTGCTTCAGGCCGGCCTTCACCCGGTCGCGGATCGCGCGCTTGGACAAGCCCTGGCGCTTGGCGCATTTGGTGCAGACGGCGACGACCTCCGAAAACTTCGCCTTCGCGGTGCGGACGGTTGGGGGCGGCGTGCGGTCGGCGGGGTCCGGTTTCATCGCCTATCGGGTAGGACGAGGCGGCGCGGCGCGCAACCGCGCGGATTCGCCCGAGCCCGCCCAGGGCACGGCAGGCCCGACGCCTTAAAAAGGGCCGAAAAGAACGGGATTGCGGCACCGTTCCGATCGTGGGCGAGCGGCTTCCCCGAAGGCTCGGAAAAGCTGCCCGACACGGCACGGCCGAACGGACAAAGCGCAGGAAACCGGAACGGATGAGCGTCGACGAGGTCAGGCAAGGCGATCGACTCCGCGGCCTGCTGCAGGTCGCGCAGCGCTCGGTGACCGAGCTTCGCCGCGGCGCAGAGACGATCGAGCCGGTCCGCGCCCCGGAGCGGCGCTCCCTGGTGCAGCGCACCCGCGAGAGCCTCGCCTGGACGCGCCTGCCCGGCCTGCGCCCGGCCGATGCCGAGCCGAAGAGCTACGTCGCCCGGCTGGTGCAGCGCTTCAGCCTGTTCGTCCTGCTGCCGACGGCGGTGGTCGCGTTCTACCTGTTCGCGATCGCGTCGGACCAGTACATCGCCGAGGCGCAGTTCGCCGTGCGCGGCAACGTCGAGCCGATGGAGAACGTCTCGCTCGGCGAGTACACGAGCCTGATTCAGAAGCACAACAGCCAGGACAGCTACATCGTCCGGGACTTCATCAACAGCCAAGCCATGGTCGACGCCGTCGAGAAGAGCCTCGGCGTGTCGCGGATGTTCTCGCGCAAGGAAGCCGACTTCTGGGCGCGATACCGTGCGCCGCAGCCGATCGAGGAACTGACCAAGTACTGGCAGGAGCACGTCCTCGCGCGGATCGACGCGATCTCGGGCGTGATCCAGCTGTCGGTGCGCGCCTTCACGCCGGAGGACGCCCTGGCGATCGCCAAGGACGTGATCGCGCGCTCCGAGGTGCTGATCAACGAGATCTCGCGGCGGGCGCAGGCCGACATGGTCAAGCAGGCCGAGGTCGATTCGGTCGCCTCCGAGGAGCGGCTGCGCAAGGCGACCCTCGACATCCAGCGCTACCGCAACCACTGGGGCATCATCGATCCGATCAAGTCGGCGGAGAGCACGCTGACGACGATGATGACCCTGCGCAAGGACAAGCTGAAGGCCGAGAACGACCTCCAGGTGCTGCGTGGATCGAACCTCGACGAAAAGTCGCGCTCGATCCAGGTGCTCGCCGCCACGGTGGCCGCGATCGACAGCCAGATGAAGGGGCTGCAGGACCAGCTCACCACCGACGGCGGCTCCGCTGGCGGCGCGACCATGACCAACGCGCTGCTCGAATACGAGGGCCTGATGGTCGAACGCACCATCGCCGAGAAGCTGAACGAGATGGCCAACACGATCCTCGACAAGGCCCGCGTCTCGGCCGGCAAGCAGCACATCTTCCTCACCGCCTTCGTGCCGCCGATGATCCCGACGGATTCGCTCTATCCGAAGCGCTGGCACCAGCTCGCGGTGCTGTTCTTCTGCTTCGTCGTTCTGTGGAGCTCGGTGTCGCTCATCGTCGGCGGGATCAGGGACCAGCGGATCTGACCGGGCGCCCCGCTCGACCGACTCACCCGACCTCGCCTTCAACGGACCCGATCTCACGCGCATGGCGGACTTCTCCGATCTCGTCGCCCAGGCGATCAAGCCCTCCATGAACCGGGCCGAGCGCGAGGCGGTCTACGGCGTGGTGCGGCAGGCGGTGCTGCGGCTGCGGCAGCGCGAGGACATGAGCCCGGACGATCCGCGGCTCGCGATCCAGCAGCACCTCATCGAGGAGACGATCCGCGACGTCGAGGCCGACATCGCGCGCTTCGAGGCGATGCGGAAGCTCGACGCGGCGCTCGCGGCGCAGACGCGTGCGCACAACGACGGCGGTTCCGGCCGCCGCTGAGGCGGCGCGGCCCGGATCGCGCGTTGACCGGGACCTTGGCCCCCTGTTTGCTGGGGAGACGAGCCGGCCGCGACGACCGGAGCCGAAGGCCTCCCGATCCATGGCGCTGCACCACTTCTCCACCGACGCTCCGTCCGCCGGCGACACCTCCGGCCAGGAGGCGGATGCCGCGCATCGATCCACCGGCAGCCTGCCGGAGATCGACGCCTTCGCCGACGAGATGGCGGCGTGGCGGCACGACCTGCACGCCCATCCCGAGCTGCTCTACGACGTGACGCGCACCGCCGCCTTCGTGGCGGGCAAGCTCGAAGCCTTCGGCTGCGACGAGGTCGTCACCGGCATCGGCCGGACCGGCGTGGTCGGGGTGGTCCGCGGGCGGGGAACGGGAAACGGCGCGAACCGCAACCGCACCCTGGGCCTGCGGGCCGACATGGACGCGCTACCGATCCAGGAGGTGCGCGACCTTCCCTACCGCTCGACCGTGTCGGGCAAGATGCACGCCTGCGGCCATGACGGGCACACCGCGATGCTGCTCGGCGCCGCCAAGTACCTCGCCGCCACCCGCGCCTTCGACGGCACGGCGGTACTGATCTTCCAGCCGGCGGAGGAGGGCGGCGGCGGCGGCGAGGCGATGGTCGAGGACGGCCTGATGGAGCGCTTCGGCATCGATGCGGTCTACGGCATGCACAACATCCCCGGTCTCGCGCTCGGGCGGTTCGCCATCCGTCCCGGCCCGATCATGGCCTCGACCGACCGCTTCACCCTGACGATCGAGGGCCGCGGCGGCCACGCCGCCCTTCCGCAGAACGCGATCGACAGCGTGCTGGTGGCGAGCCACGTGGTGATCGCGCTGCAATCGATCGTCTCGCGCAACATCGACCCGCTCCAATCGGCGGTGGTCTCGGTCTGCGCCCTCGAGGCGGGCGAGGCCTTCAACGTCCTGCCGCAGACGGTGACGATGCGCGGCACCATGCGTGCGCTCTCCACCGAGGTGCGCGCGGCGACGAAGGCGCGCATCGTGGCCATCGTCAAGAAGGTGTCGGCCGGCTTCGGCGCCGTCGGCGGCGTCGACTTCGGATCGAGCTATCCGGTGACGGAGAACCACCCCGCGGAGGCCGCCTTCATGGCCGACGTCGCCGCGGGCCTCGTCGGGGAGGCCCGGGTCGACCGCGCCGTGGCGCCGATGATGGCGGCGGAAGACTTCTCCTACATGCTCGGCCGCCGCCCCGGCGCCTACCTGTTCCTCGGCAACGGCGACAGCGCCGCGCTGCACCACCCGCATTACGACTTCTGCGATGCCGCCGCCCCGCTCGGGGCCTCGCTCTGGGCGCGGCTGATCGAGACAGGGTTGCCGCTGGCGGGATGAGGGCGTGCAGGCCTTCTCCGCCGCCAGGACGGACGCCACGATCGCGTTGGCGTGCCCGTGACCTAAGCCGTGATCGCTCTTCAGCATCGCGACCAGATCCATGTGCTTGGCCGGAAGCTTGTCCCGCACGATCTGCTGCCACGCGCTCACCGGGCGCCCGTATTTTTTCTCGATGGACGGGAAGTACGAGGCCGGTCCCTTGATCGGTTCGGTGGGCATGGCGGGGCCTCCTCCGGGTCCCGCCGCCCGTCGGCGCAGGATCTCTGATCGTCATCGGTGCCGGGCGTCCGGCGGGACGATGCCGGCCGCGGGTCGCCTGGGTTCGGCCCAAGCCCGCCGTCACGCCGGATAGCGCTCCTTCAGCAGCGCGTAGACCAGCCGCGCGGACTGCACCTCACCGCCTTCCGGGCGACCGGGCTTGGTCGAGGGGTTCCAGCCGTAGAGGTCGACGTGCACGTGGCGCTTCGTGTTCGGGGCGAAGCGGCGCAGGAACAGGGCGGCGGTGATCGCTCCGGCGAAGGGGCCGCCCGAGACGTTGTTGAGGTCGGCCACCTTCGAGGCGAGGAGGCTCGCATAGGGCGCGTGCAGCGGCAGGCGCCAGACCGGGTCGATCGCGGTGCGGCCCGCCGCCTCGAACGCGGCGGCGAGCGCGTCGTCCTCGGTGAAGTAGGCCGGCAGGTCGGGGCCGAGCGCCACGCGGGCGGCGCCGGTGAGCGTCGCGAAGTCGATCAACAGGTCGGGCGCCTCGGCGTCGGCCAGCGCCAGCGCGTCGGCGAGGATGAGGCGGCCTTCCGCGTCGGTGTTGCCGATCTCGACGGTGAGCCCGGCGCGGCTGCGGATCACGTCGCCGGGGCGGAAGGCCTCGCCGGAGATCGCGTTCTCCACCGCCGGGATGAGCAGCCGCAGGCGCAGGCGCAAGCCGGCGCCCATCGCCATGTCGGCGGCGGCCAACGCGGCGGCCGCGCCGCCCATGTCCTTCTTCATCAGCAGCATGCCGGCCGACGGCTTGATGTCGAGGCCGCCGGTGTCGAAGGCGACGCCCTTGCCGACGAGGGTCACGCGCGGTGCGTCTTCCGGCCCCCAGTTCAGGTCGATGAGACGGGGCTGGCGGGTCGAGGCGGCGCCGACCGCGTGGACCAGCGGGAAGTCGCGTTCGAGCTCGGCGCCGGCGATCACGGCCACCGTAGCGCCATGGCGCCCGGCCAACGCCCGCGCCGCCGCCTCGATCTCGGCCGGGCCGAGGTCGTTGGCGGGCGTGTTGACGAGGTCGCGCCCGAGGGCGACCGCGGCGGCGATGCGACCGACCTCGCCGGCGTCGACGCCGTCGGGCGCGACGAGGCGCGGTTGCTCCGGCCCGGCGGAGCGATAACGCGAGAAGCGGTAGGCGCCGAGCAGCCAGGCGAGCGCAGCCTCGGCGGCGGCATCGCCCACGACCTGCGCCAGCGCGTAGGTGCCGGGCGGGAGCAGGCCGGGGAGCTTGCCGGCCGACAGCCGGTCGTGGCCGGCCTCGTCCGTCGCGCCGAGGCCGAACAGGACGCGGGCGAGGCTGCCGTCGGCGGCCGGCAGTAGCGCGAGCTGGCCGGCTTTCGCGGTGAAGCCGGTCGCCGCCGCATAGGTCCTCTGCGACGCCTCCAGCCCCGCCTCGGTCGCCGGCCAGCCGGCCTTGGCGACGAGCGTGACCGGGATGCCGGGAGTACCGGCCGGCAACAACGGAGGGATGGACGGTGCGGTGTCGGTCATGCGGTCCCAGCCGGCCGGGGCGTTTAACCCTGGGTTAGGGTTAACGCTCTATCACCGTCCTGTCGGGTGCGGGAAGAACCCGCCCGACCTCGACGGAGCATTCCATGATCGCGGCCTCCCGGCCGGTTGCGGCCACGTTCGCACGGAACTCGGCACCCCGGCTGATCGCCGCCTGCCTGATCACCCTCGTGGCCGCGGGCTGCCAGTCGCGCTCGCCGGAGACCACCGGCTCGATCAACGGCGCGCGCCCCTCGGCCGGGCAGACCGAGGCGCTCGCGGAATCCTACGCGGCCAACCCCAACGACCTCGGCACCGCGATGCGCTACGCGCAGGCGCTACGGGCCAGCGACCAGCGCGCCCAGGCGAGCGCGGTGCTGCAGCAGGCGGCGCTTCGCAACCCGCGCAACACGGCGGTGCTCGGCGCCTACGGCAAGTCCCTGGTGGAGGTCGGGCGGCTGCAGGAGGCGCAGGAGGTGCTGCAGAACGCCCATTCCCCGGCCCAGCCGGATTGGCGCATCCTCTCGGCGCAGGGCTCCGTCGCCGACCAGCTCGGCGACCACGCCCGCGCGCAGGGTTTCTACGACGCCGCCCTGAAGATCCGGCCGGACGAGCCCTCGGTGCTGTCCAATCTCGGCCTGTCCTACGCCCTGGCGCGCCAGCTCGACCGGGCGGAGGAGACGATGCGCGTCGCCGTTTCACGACCGGGCGCGGATGCGCGGGTGCGCGGCAACCTCGCGCTGGTGCTCGGCCTGAAGGGCCGCTTCGACGAGGCCGAGGCGATCCTGCGGCGCGACCTGCCGCCGGCGGAGGTCGCCGCCAACCTCGCCTCGCTGCGCAGCCTCGCCGCGCAATCGACCCGTACCGCGACGGCGCGCAAGCCCGCCGAGCGCGGCTAGGGCGTCATCCCTGATCTCCGGATCACGGAAAACGCTCCATCTCGTCGTGGGGTCGCATCGTCTCGACGCGAGCCGGGATCGACCGCGCTGGAAAAGGCTCTAGGCAGTCCCGTCCGGCCGGCGCCGGGCACCGCGTTCCAGCGCCTTCAGCGCACCGCGAAAGGTGCGCACGTCCTGCTCGGTCAGGCTCATGCGGTGGAGCCGGTCGCGCATGTTGCGGGCGATGCTCTCGCGCTTCTCCGGCGGATAGAAGCCGGCGCGGGCGAGCGTCGCCTCCAGCGTCTCGAACAGCGAGAGCAGCGCCTCGCGGGTCGCCTGCGGCGCCCGGATCTCCCCGGTGAAGGGGGCCTGGGCCAGACCCGCCGCGCGGCGCCACTCGTATCCCACCAGCAGAACCGCCTGCGCGAGGTTGAGCGAGGGAAATTCTTCGCTCACGGGGAAGGTGACGATGGCGTCGGCCAGCGAGACCTCGTCGTTCAGGAGCCCGATGCGCTCGCGCCCGAACATCACGCCAACCTTTTCGGAATTCGCGATCCGCACGTTCGCCTCCGCCATGGCGACGTCGGGCAGCAGGACGCGCTTCATCTGCCCGCGCTCCCGCGCGGTCGTCGCGAACAGGACGTTCAGGTCGGCGACGGCCTCGGGGAGCGTCGCGTAGACCTTTGCCGCGTCGAGCACGTGCGTCGCGCCGGAGGCGGCCTCGCGCATGCCCTTCTTCGGCCAGCCGTTCCGCGGCGCGACGAGCCGCAGCTCCGACAGCCCGAAATTCGCCATCGCGCGGGCGGTCATGCCGATGTTCTCGGCCAACTGCGGTTCGACGAGGATGACCATGGGGACGCTCATGCGCGGGCCTCTCGCACGGACGTCCGCCGTGCGGAAGGGCCTCCGAGCAGACGGAGGCCCTCGTTCGCGGCGCTCAGATCTTCCCGTCCAGACCCATCTGATAATACTTGTGCACGATCTTGTCCTGGTTCTCGAGGAGCCAGTCGATCGAGGGCTCGTTGGTCATCGCCTTGCGGATCGCCTCCGTCATCCCGCGGCGCTGGATGTCGAACAGCGCCTTGTGATCCACGGTCTCGGCCTCGATCACGCCCGGGCTGAGCCAGACCGAGCAGATGATGCCGAGGTCGTTGGCCTTGTCCTTGGGGATGTAGCCGGCGCGCACCGCGTCGAGCACGCCGTTGGCGATGGCGAACTGCACCGTGCCCATCAGGATCGAGGTGTACTTCGATTCCGTGACGCTGACCTTGGAGACGCACAGCGTCACCGGGCGCACCATGATGTCGGTGTTCAGCAGGGCGAAGACGCGGGAATGGCCGACGACCTGGTCGCCGGTCAGCGTGGCGAGCGCGGTGCCCACCGGCCCGTCGAGCTCGCCGATGATCACCTCGGGCTCGGCAGCCGTGTTCGGGGGCCCGCCGGCGACCAGCGCCTCGCCGGCCCGCAGGATGATGCGCTCGCTCATGGTTGCTCCTGACGCTCGATGGATGCGCGCTGATTTCAGCCGCGGCGCCGGATGTCCACCCCTCGCGCCGCACGGCCCGGCGCGCATGACAGGCCCGGCGGCCTGTCCGCGCCCCCGGCTTTCGTCCGGGAAAGGCCCGCGCTATGACCCGCCCCGCGGCCGCACGGCATTTGCATGGGGTCCGCCCGGATTTCTACGGAAGGCAGTGGCTCATGGACAAGATCAAGGTGGCGAAGCCCGTCGTCGAGCTCGACGGCGACGAGATGACCCGAATCATCTGGTCCGAGATCAAGAACAAGCTGATCCACCCCTATCTCGACCTGGACCTCGACTATTACGACCTCGGCGTCGAGCATCGCGACGCCACGAACGACAAGGTCACGGTCGACGCGGCCGACGCGATCAAGCGCCACGGCGTCGGCGTGAAGTGCGCCACGATCACCCCCGACGAGCAGCGCGTCGAGGAGTTCAAGCTCAAGGAGATGTGGCGCTCGCCCAACGGCACGATCCGCAACATCCTCGGCGGCGTGATCTTCCGCGAGCCGATCATCTGCAAGAACGTGCCCCGCCTCGTGCCGGGCTGGACGCAGCCCTTCGTCATCGGCCGTCACGCCTACGGCGACCAGTACCGCGCCACCGACTTCAAGGTGCCGGGCAAGGGCCGCCTGACCATCAAGTTCGAGGGCGACGACGGCACCGTCATCGAGAAGGAAGTGTTCAAGTTCCCCGCGGCCGGCGTCGCGATGTCGATGTACAACCTCGACGAGTCGATCCGCGACTTCGCCCGCGCCTCGCTGAACTACGGGCTGGCGCGCAATTACCCGGTCTACCTGTCGACCAAGAACACCATCCTCAAGGCCTATGACGGGCGCTTCAAGGACCTGTTCCAGGAGGTGTTCGACGCCGAGTTCAAGGGCAAGTTCCAGGCGCTCGGCATCACCTACGAGCACCGCCTGATCGACGACATGGTCGCCTCGTGCCTCAAGTGGTCGGGCGGCTACGTCTGGGCCTGCAAGAACTACGACGGCGACGTGCAGTCGGACACGGCGGCGCAGGGCTTCGGCTCGCTCGGCCTGATGACCTCGGTGCTGATGACCCCGGACGGCCAGACCGTTGAGGCCGAGGCCGCCCACGGCACGGTGACGCGCCACTACCGCGAGCACCAGAAGGGCAAGGAGACCTCGACCAACTCGATCGCCTCGATCTTCGCCTGGACCCGCGGCCTCGCCCACCGGGCCAAGCTCGACGGCAACGCGGAGCTGGCGAAGTTCGCGACCACGATCGAGACCGTCTGCGTCGACACCGTCGAGGCCGGCTTCATGACCAAGGACCTCGCCCTCCTGGTCGGGCCGGAGCAGAAGTGGCTCTCCACCACCGGCTTCCTCGACAAGGTCGACGAGAACCTCAAGGCTGCGATGGCCGGCTGAGGCGTCTCCAGGCACATCGGGCGCCCCGCGACGACGGCGGGGTGGCCCGGTGCCGCATCATTTCGATGCCCGGCATGCGACCGGTCGAGGACGGCGATGCGCGCAAGCACATCGCCGTTCTCGATTCAGGCGGCGCGCACGTCGGCGAGGAACTGGCGGACCTCCGCGCGCAGCATGCCGGATTGGCCGGCGAGCGCGTCGGCCGCGGCCGCGACCGATTGCGCCGCCTGTCCCGCGCCGTCCGCCGAGTGGACGACCTCGGCGATGTCGTTCGTCACCTGGTCGGTGCCGGCCGAGGCTTCGGCCATGCTGCGCACGATCGCCTGCGTGGCGGCACTCTGCTCCTGCACGGCGTGGGCGATGCTCGTCGCCACGCCGTTCATGGCTTGGATCTGGGCGGCGATGTCCTGGATCGCCCCGGCGGCGTCTCCGGTCGCCGCCTGGATCGCGGCGACCTGCCGATCGATCTCGGCCGTGGCGTTGGAGGTCTGGGATGCGAGTTCCTTGACCTCCGCGGCCACGACGGCGAAGCCGCGGCCGGCCTCGCCTGCGCGGGCGGCCTCGATGGTGGCGTTGAGCGCCAGCAGGTTCGTCTGCCGCGCGATGGTCGAGACGAGGCCGATCACGTCGCCGATCCGGTTCGCCGCGCGGTCGAGCGCCGCCATGGTGGATTCGGTGCGGGATGCGGCCTGCACGGCGGTGGCCGACATCGCCGTCGCCTGATCGACCTGCCGGCCGATCTCGCCCATCGTCGCGCCGATCGTGCCGGCCGCGTTCACCGCGGCGTCCACGTTGCCGCCGGTGTCGCGGGCCGCGCCCGCAGCGCGGGTCGAGCACAGGGCGGTTCCCTCCACTTCCGCGCGCATCGTATCGGAGGAGGCCTGCAGCCCGTCCACGGTATCGGAGACTCGGGCGACGATGTTCCCGACGGTCCGCTCGAACCCGTCGGCGAGCTCGTGGAGCATGGCGCGCCGCGCAGCCTCTTCGCGCAGGCGTTCCGCCGCGGTGGTCTCGAGCTGCCGGGCCGCGTCCTCCAGCGACATGTCGCGGATCTTCACCACCGCCCGGGCGATGTCGCCGATCTCGTCCCGGCGGGCGGCCGCCAGCAGCTTCACGTTCGTGTCGCCCCGCGCGAGGCGGTCCGTGTCGGCCGTCAGCCGGATCAGGGGCTGCGACAGGCTCCGGGCGAGCCACCAGGCCGTCGTCACCCCGACCAGGGTGAGGGCGCCGACGAGCCCGAGCATCGCCCAGATCGTCCATACCGTGGCGCGATGGGTCGCCGCGATCCCGGCCTGCGCATCCTCGGTGGCCAGGGCCACGGCGGCGTCGAAGGCCTCCGTCAAACGCCGGCGATGGCGCGTCATCCGTTCCGTGGTGGGAACGCCCTGCGCTGGGCGGAGGCCGAGCAGGATCTCCGCATCGCTGCGCCAGGCGGCCGCCGCGGTCCCGGCCGCGCGGGAGACGGCCCGCATCCGGTCCGACGACGCGGCCGCTTCGAGCCGCCCGAGCAGGGCCGAGAGCTGGTCGCCCTTGGCCGTGAAGTCGGCGGCGACCACCGTCATGTCGATCAGGTCGGTCATCGCGGTCACCCGCGCGACCAGCTCGTCGGCACCGTGGAAGCGGTCGCGCGCCGCGCGGCTCGCCGCGTTCGCTTCGTTCGTGCGCTCGGCGACCCGCGAAAGGTCGCCCACGGCATCCAGTCCGACCAGCCCGGTGACACCGGACAGGAGGCCCGCCAGAATCATGAAGCCGAGGAGCGGAAGAAGGATCTTGTAGCGGATCGACATGGTGGGCGTTCCGTCGTCGCGTCAGTTCGGGAGGTTCGGCAGGGTGGTCCGGGTCTGCTCCGCCGTCAGCGTGCGCAGGAACGCGAGAAGGTCCGCCCGCTCCTGCGCTTCCAGCCGCAACGGCCGCGTCAGCGGCGACTTTGAGGGACGTGCGACGCCGCCCGTCTCGTAGAAGGCGAGGACGGCTTCGAGGTCGGCGAATTGTCCGGCGTGGCCGAAGGGGGCGCGGTAGGTCAGGTTGCGCAGGCCCGGCGTCTTGAACGCGTGCATCGCCCGCGGGTCGTCGGGCTCGAAGGCGGCACGGCCGACATCCTTGGTCGGGATGCCGATGTCGTGGAACTTGTTGTCGGTGAAGTTCCAGCCCGTGTGGCAGCCGGCGCACGCGGCCTTGCCCGTGAACAGGTCGAATCCGCGTTGCGCGGCCGGCGAGATCGCGCTCTCGTCGCCCTCGACCCAGCGATCGAACGGCGCCGTGCCGGCCACGACCGTCCGCTCGTAGGTCGCGATCGCGGTCAGGATGTTGTCCTGGGTGACGCCGTCCTTGGGAAACAGCTTGCCGAACCAGGCGCTGTATTCGGGAATCTTGTTCAGGCGGCCGATGATCTCCGGGAACTTCCCGTCCATCTCGCCTTCGGCGGTGATCGGACCCATCGCCTGGGTTTCCAGGTTCGGGGCGCGGCCGTCCCAGAACAGGGTCGGAATCCAGGCGGCGTTCAGGACGGTGGGCGCCTTGCGCCCGAGGGGCTTGTTGGTCGCACCGATCGCACCGGCGACCGGGACCTCGAACCCGAACGACGGATTGTGGCAGCTGGCGCAGGAGAGGTTCTGCTTGCCGCTCAGGCGCGGATCGAAGAACAGCATCTTGCCGAGCGTCGCCGTCTGCGGCGAATACCGCGCTTCTTCCGGAAACGGGATCAGATCCGGCCGCTTGTAGGCGGCCTTGGCGGACTCCAGACTCTGGCCCTGCGCGACCGTGGCGCAGGCGATCAACGCCGCCGAAGCGAGAACGCTCAGGCAGCGTGAAAGCGCTGTATTTCTCATGATCCGGCCGACCCCCTGGTATCTCCCAAGCGTTGTGGTCGACCAAAGTTAACAACCGACTTTATAAAAATTGCGATGATCAATTGTTTTTCGCAATGATGATATGACTGCAACGCTCGATAGAATTTCTACTTGGGGTTTTACTACCTGCGCCGTCCGACCACATCGCGGCAGAACCGCAGCCGGCGTTCGGCGTGATCGGCTCCGCGACCGGCGGGGATGCCTGCCATCCCGGTTCCGGGGGTCGATTCCACGCCCCAGAGCGTTTAACGCGGCGTCCAACGACGCGCGAACGCTCAAGGCCCTCGACATGATCTCCTCACCCTTGATGACCGTGATGGTCGACGCCGTGCGCAAGGCCTCGAAGGGGCTGCGGCGCGACTACGGCGAGATCGAGAACCTGCAGGTCTCGCGAAAGGGCCCCGGCGATTTCGTCTCGGCGGCCGACCGCAAGGCCGAGGAGACCCTGCGCGACGCCCTGACCAAGGCGCGGCCGGGCTACGGCATGGTGCTGGAGGAGTCCGGCGTCGTCGAGGGCACCGACAAGAGCCACGTCTGGCACGTCGACCCCCTCGACGGCACCTCGAACTTCCTGCACGGCATCCCGCACTTCGCGATCTCGGTCGGGCTCGAGCGCGAGGGCCAGGTGGTCGCGGGCGTGATCTACGATCCCGTCAAGGACGAGCTGTTCGTCGCCGAGCGCGGCAAGGGCGCCTACCTCAACAACCGGCGCCTGCGCGTCTCGGGCCGGGTCGACATGGCCGACGCGCTCACCGCCTACGGCACGCCCTATCTCGGGCGCGGCAACCATCCCCGCCTGCTGCGCGAGGTCGCCGCGGTGATGGCGGTCTCCGGCGGCACGCGGCGGATGGGGTCGGCGGCCCTCGACCTCGCCTACGTCGCCTGCGGCCGGCTCGACCTGTACTGGGAGCGCGACCTGCAGACCTGGGATATCGCCGCCGGCATCATCCTGGTGCGCGAGGCCGGCGGTTTCGTCACCTCCGCCGACGGCGCCTCGGAGCCGCTCGCCGCGAAATCGGTGGCCTGCGGCAACGAGGGCCTGCACCGCGAGCTCGTCGCCATCCTGCGCAAGGTCAACGGCTGAGCCGCGAACTGGCCAGATTCCGCGCCATCTGCTCTAAGCCGCCGATCATCACGAGGAAGGCCCGCCCGGCATGGAACGCCGCCACATCGCCCTGAAGGATTCGATCCGCTCGATTCCCGACTATCCGAAGCCCGGCATCGTGTTCCGGGACATCACCACGCTGCTCAGCGACCCGCGCGCCTTCCGCCGGGCGGTGGACGCCCTGGTGCACCCCTACGCGGGCGGACGGATCGATCAGGTCGCGGGCATCGAGGCCCGCGGCTTCATCCTCGGCGGCGCGGTCGCGCACCAGCTCTCGGCGGGCTTCGTGCCGGTGCGCAAGAAGGGCAAGCTGCCCCACAAGACCGTCTCGATCGCCTACACCCTCGAATACGGCACCGACGAGCTCGAGATCCACGTCGACGCGATCAAGCCCGGCGACCGGGTGCTGCTCGTGGACGACCTGATCGCCACCGGCGGCACCGCCACCGCCGCGGTCAACCTGCTGCGCCAGATCGGCGCCGAGGTGGTCGCGGCCTGCTTCGTGATCGACCTGCCCGAGATCGGCGGCGCGCAGAAGCTGCGCGACCTCGACGTGCCCGTACGGACCCTGATGGAGTTCGAGGGGCACTGAGGCGCGCGTCGGGCATTGGGAAGCCCGCCGAAACGTTGACTCGGTAAATCCCATCCGCCATAAGCCGCGCAGTCGCGATGGCGCTCCGTTCGGGCGCCGTCCGCATGTGCATTCACACTTTAAAGACGCGTGAAGGTCGGGTGCGGCGATAGCCGCCCGCGAACGCGCCTCGACCTTTGGAGGCTTGCAGAGCCATGAAAAGAACCTACCAGCCGAGCCGTCTCGTCCGTAAGCGCCGTCACGGCTTCCGCGCCCGCATGGCCACCGCCGGCGGCCGCAAGGTCATCGCCCGCCGTCGCGCGCACGGCCGCAAGAAGCTCTCGGCCTGAGCGTGACCGTCGCGCCGCCCTTCGCGGCGCGGATGGTGCCCGAGGCGTGAGCGAGGCCGAGCTTCCCATGCCCGTAACGGACTCGCCGGCCACCCTCGCGCCCGCGGCGAACCCGCCGACGGTGGCACGTCTGAGGCGGCGGCCCGACTTCCTGGCGGCGGCCGACGGGCGCCGCTTCCACACCGAGCGCTTGACGGCGCAGGGTCGCGTGCGCGACGCGGGCGAGGTCCGGGACGGCGAATCGATCGCCGGCCTCCATCTCGGCTTCACGATCACCAAGCGGGTCGGCCATGCCACCGAGCGCAACCGCATCCGTCGGCGCCTCCGCGCCGCGGTCGCCGAACTCGGCCCCGAGCTCGGTGCGGTCCCGGCCGACGTCGTGCTGATCGCCCGCCGTCCGGCGATCGACGCCGCGTTCGACACCCTCAAGGACGACCTGCGCCGGGCGATCCCCGCGGTGGCCAAGCCCCGCGGGCCGAACGCGCATCCCCGTCCGCCGCGCCCGCCCAAGCCCGGCGCCGCGAAGGGCCGCGGCAAGGACCCTTCGACGTCCCGACCTTCCGATCGCGCTGCGGCACCAGCCCGTGCGCCCTCAGCAACCTCGAACGCGTGCGACGGTGGCCCCGATGGGCAATGACAAGACGAACATGTTCGTGGCCATCGCCCTGTCGCTGGTGGTGCTGCTCGGGTGGAACTACTTCGTCGCCGCGCCGCGCGTCGAACAGCAGCGCCAGGCCAACCTGCAGAACCAGGCCGCCCAGCAGAGCCCGGGCGTGACGCCTGACGGCGTGCCGTCGCCCAGCCCGAAGGAGGGCGGCCCGGCCGCCCCGGTGGCCGGCACCCTGCCCAACGCGGCCACCGGCCCGATCGGCCGCACCGAGGCGCTCGCCCGCTCGCCGCGCATCAAGATCGAGACCCCGGCGCTCGCCGGCTCGGTCGCCCTCAAGGGCGGCCGCATCGACGACATCTCGCTGAAGAACTACCACGAGACCGTCGACGACAAGAGCCCCGAGATCGTCCTGCTGTCGCCGGCCGGCACCGAGGCGCCGTACTACGCCGAGTTCGGCTGGGTCGGCGCCAACGCGGGCCCGCTGCCGACCAACGACACGGTGTGGACCGCCGACGGGCAGACGCTGGGCGTGAACATGCCGGTGACGCTGTCGTGGGACAACGGCGCGGGCCTCGTGTTCAAGCGCATCCTCGCCGTCGACGACAAGTACATGTTCACGGTCCGCGACGAGGTCGAGAACAAGGGTGCGAACGCGGTCACGCTCTTTCCCTACAGCCTCGTCTCGCGCTGGGGTAAGCCGCACACCCAGGGCTACTACGTGCTCCACGAGGGCATGATCGGCGTGCTCGGCGGCGACGGCCTACAGGAATACACCTACGACCACCTCGCCAAGGAGCCCGCCTACGGCGGCGCCAACACCAAGGGCAAGGCGTGGGCGAACGTCACCGGCGGCTTCGTCGGCATCACCGACAAGTACTGGGCCGCCGCCGCGATCCCCGACCAGGGCGCGGCCTACACCGGCGCGTTCACCGAGCGCACCGACGGCGCGACCAAGATCTACCAGGCCAGCGTGCGCGGCGACGGCCGCAGCGTCGAACCCGGCGCCACCGCCTCGACCACCCAGCGCCTGTTCGCCGGCGCCAAGGAGGTCAACACGATCAACGGCTACGAGAAGAACCTCGGCATCAAGCAGTTCGACCTGATGATCGACTGGGGCTGGTTCCACTTCATCACCAAGCCGATGTTCCGGGCGCTGGACTTCTTCTTCCACCTCCTCGGCAACTTCGGCGTCGCGATCCTGATCGTGACCTTCTGCCTCAAGCTCCTGTTCCTGCCGATCGCCAACCGCTCCTACGTCTCCATGGCCAAGATGAAGGCCGTGCAGCCCGAGATGGCCTCCATCCGGGAGCGGTACAAAGACGATAAGATGAAGCAGCAACAAGCGATGATGGAGTTGTATAAGAAAGAGAAGATCAATCCCGTCGCCGGCTGCTGGCCGGTGCTGGTGCAGATTCCGGTCTTCTTCGCGCTGTACAAGGTGCTGTTCATCACCATCGAGATGCGCCACGCGCCGTTCTTCGGCTGGATTCAGGACCTCGCCGCGCCCGATCCGACCAGCATCGTCAACCTGTTCGGCCTGCTGCCGTTCGCGGCGCCCGACTTCGTTCACCTCGGCATCTGGCCGATCATCATGGGTGTGACGATGTTCGTGCAGATGAAGATGAACCCCGCCCCGCCGGACCCAGTGCAGGCGCAGATCTTTACATTCATGCCGATCGTCTTCACCTTCATGCTCGGCTCTTTCCCGGCCGGACTTGTGATCTACTGGGCTTGGAACAACACACTCTCGGTGACGCAGCAATACGTCATCATGCGCCGCAACGGTGTGAAAGTGGAGCTGTGGGACAACCTGCGGAACACGTTCAAGCGCGGCAGCAAGACCGCGCCTGCGAAGAGCTGACGTGACACAGCAGGAGCAAGAGGACGCGGCGCTCGCCGAGAGCGGGCGCCTGCTGTTCGCAGGCGCCGCCGACTTCGTCGCCGCGGCGCCCTCACTCGGCACGTTGCCGGCTATGGACGGCGTCGAGATTGCCTTCGCCGGCCGTTCGAACGTCGGCAAGTCGAGCCTCGTCAACGCGCTCACTGGGCGCAACACGCTCGCGCGCACCTCGCACACGCCGGGGCGGACCCAGCAGCTCAACTTCTTCCGGATCGGCGAGCGGCTGACGCTGGTCGACATGCCGGGCTACGGCTACGCCGCGGTCGGCAAGGAGAAGGTCGAGGCCTGGACCGACCTGATCCACGCCTACCTCAAAGGCCGCGCCAACCTCGCGCGGGTGTTCATGCTGATCGATTCCCGCCACGGGCTGAAGGGCATCGACACCGACGTGCTCGACGGGCTCGATAAGGCGGCGGTGAGCTACCAGATCGTGCTGACGAAGGGCGACGCCCTGAAGAAGTCCGAAATCGACGCGCGGATCGCCGGCATCCAGGCTGCGCTCGCCCGGCGCCCGGCGGCCTACCCGCAGATCCTGCTGACCTCGAGCCGCGACGACCGCGGCGTGCCCGAGCTTCGGGCCGCCGTCGCCCGGCTGATGGCCGAGCGCGGAGCGTAATGCCGACGACGATGGCTGACCGCACCCTCGTCGCCCTGGCCTGCCTCGCCGGCGGCCTCGGCGTCGCGGCCAGCGCCGCCGCCGCCCACATCCCCGGCGCCGACAGCCTGAAGACCGCAGCGCAGTTCCTGTTGTTCCACGCCCCCGCCATCCTGGCCCTTGCCGGCCTCGCCGCCGTCGGCGCGACCCATGCCGTGGCCACGCGGATCGCCGCCTTCGCGCTCGTGCTCGGCCTCGCGCTGTTCTCCGGCGACCTGGCGATTCGCGCGCTGGCGCAGCGGCCGCTGTTTCCGATGGCCGCGCCGTCGGGCGGCATCCTGCTGATGCTGGGCTGGGCGTCGGCGGCCGTCGCGGCGTTCCTGCCCGTCAGGCGTTAAAACGGTCGCGTGGCCGGCGGACCCGTGCCGGGTCGATCGAAACACCCATTCGGACTGCGAGGCACGATGCCGAAATCCGAGAAGCAGAAGATGATCGCGGGCGAGTTGTACCGCGCGGGCGATCCCGAGCTTCAGGCAGATGCGGCGGCCAACAAGGCATGGCTCGTGCGCTACAACGCAGCGCTGGCCGCATCGCCTGCGGAGCGGCGCGTACTGCTGATGGAGCATTTCGGCGGCGTCGGGGCAGGGGTCGTCGTCCGGCCGCCGTTCCATTGCGACTACGGCTACAACATCACGCTCGGCGCCGACGTGTTCTTGAATTTCGGCTGCATCGTCCTCGACGTGGTCGCGGTGACGATCGGGGACGGCACACAGGTCGGTCCCGGCGTTCAGATCCTGACTGCCGACCACCCGCGCGATGCCGAGACTCGCCGATCGGGCCTCGAATTCGGGCGCCCGATCGCGATCGGCGCCAACGTCTGGATCGGCGGCGCCGCCCTGATCCTGCCCGGCGTCACCGTCGGCGACGACGCGGTCATCGGCGCCGGCGCGGTGGTGACGCGGGACGTGCCTGCCGGCGCGACGGTGGTCGGCAACCCGGCGCGGGTCGTGGCGACGCGGTAGACTTTTAGCCCGCCCGCACCTGCAGGAACTCCACGGCCGGCCCCTGTACGTCCGAAAAGACGCCCGCCGTCAGCGCGGCGCCGTAGACGGCGGCGGTGTCGAGATTGGTGCGGAAGCGGCGGCGATCGGGCGTGCCGGAGTGTTGCGGCGTGTGGCCGTGGACGACATGCCGGCCGAAATCGCAATCTTCGGAGAGGAAGGGCTCTCGGATCCAGAGGCGGTCTTGCGCGTCCGAGGTCTCCGGGTCGGTCCCGGGCCGGAAGCCGGCGTGGACGTACCAGCGTTCGGCGTCCGCATGCATCGTCGGCAGCGCCTCGATCCAATCGAGCACGTCGCCGGGGATCGCCGCCGCCTCGTCGACGCCGAACGAGGCCAGGGTCTCGGCGCCGCCGTTTCGGAGCCAGAGGTCGTCGGCGCCGGGCGTCGTCAGGCCCGAGAGCAGCATCGCCTCGTGGTTGCCCATCAGGCAGGCGACCCGCTCGGGATCGCTCCAATGCAGGCGGCTGATCGTCCGCAAAACACCGGCGCTGTCCGGCCCGCGGTCGATGTAGTCGCCGAGGAAGACGAGGCGATGCGGGCGTCCCGCCGCATGGGTCTCGATGCGGGCGAGGAGCGCGTCGAGCAGGTCGGCGCAGCCGTGGATGTCGCCGATGGCGTAGGTCAAGTCGCTCATGTCGGCCTAGTGTCGCCGCGCGGCGGCGCAAAGAAAAGCCCCGGCCGCTCGATCCGAGCGGCCGGGGCGGAGTGCGATCCAAACCTCAGTTCAGGGTCACGTTCTCGGGCCGCCGGCGCGGCTCGGGGGAGGTGCCGGCGATGACGAGCCCGGACGGGCCGACCCCGACCGGCACGCTCTCGCCGTCGTGGATCTTGCCCGACAGCAACAGCTCCGCCAGCGGGTCCTGCACCGTCTTCTGGATCACGCGCTTCAGCGGTCGCGCCCCGTAGGCCGGGTCGTAGCCGCGGTCGGCGAGCCAGGCGCGCGCCTCGGCGTCCACGTCAAGGGCGATCTTGCGCTCGTCGAGCAGCTTCTGCAGCCGGACGAGCTGGATGTCGACGATCGCCCCCATTTCCGCCCGCTTGAGGCGGTGGAACAGAATGATCTCGTCGATCCGGTTCAGGAACTCCGGCCGGAAGTGGTTGCGCACCACGCCCATCACGTCGTCCCGAACCGCGTCGGTGTCCTCACCGTCCCGCTGCGCCACCAGGTACTCGGCGCCGAGGTTCGAGGTCATGATCAGCAGCGTATTCCGGAAGTCGACCGTGCGGCCCTGTCCGTCCGTCAGGCGCCCGTCGTCGAGCACTTGCAGCAGGACGTTGAACACGTCCGGATGCGCCTTCTCGATCTCGTCGAACAGGACGACCTGATACGGACGGCGCCGCACCGCCTCGGTGAGCGCGCCGCCCTCCTCGTAGCCGACATAGCCGGGGGGCGCGCCGATCAGCCGGGCCACGGAGTGCTTCTCCATGTATTCGGACATGTCGATGCGCACCAAGGCGGTGTCGTCGTCGAACAGGAAGTTGGCGAGCGCCTTTGTCAGCTCGGTCTTGCCGACGCCGGTCGGCCCGAGGAACATGAAAGAGCCGATCGGCCGGTTCGGGTCCTGCAGGCCGGCGCGCGCGCGGCGGACCGCGGTCGAGACCGCCTCCACCGCCTCGCGTTGCCCGACGACCCGCTTGCCGATCGCGTCCTCCATCGCGAGCAGCTTGTCGCGCTCGCCCTCCAGCATCTTTTCCACCGGCACGCCGGTCCAGCGGGAGACGACGCCCGCGATGTGAGCCGGCGTCACCGCCTCCTCGACCATGCCGTCGCGCGCGACCGCGCCTTCGGCCGCCGCCTCGATCTCGGCGAGCCGCTTCTCCAGCCCGGGGATCACGCCGTAGGCGAGCTCGCCCGCGCGCTGATACTGGCCCTGCCGCTGGGCGGAGGCCAGGTCGTTGCGCGCCTCGTCGAGCTTCTTCTTCAGTTCGGCGGCGGCGCCGAGCTTGTCCTTCTCCGCCTTCCACCGCGAGGTAATGGTGGCCGACTGCTCCTCGAGGTCGGCCAACTCCCGCTCGAGCCGGGCGAGTCGGTCGCGCGAAGCCGAATCGGTCTCCTTCTTCAGGGCCTCGCCCTCGATCTTCAGGCGCACGATCTCGCGGTCCAGGTTGTCCAGCTCCTCGGGCTTCGAGTCGACCTGCATGCGCAGGCGCGAGCCGGCCTCGTCCATCAGGTCGATCGCCTTGTCGGGCAGGAAGCGATCGGTGATGTAGCGGTTCGACAGCGTGGCGGCGGCAACCAGGGCCGAATCCTGGATGCGGACGCCGTGGTGCTGCTCGTACTTCTCCTTGATCCCGCGCAGGATCGACACCGTGTCCTCGACGGTGGGCTCCGAGACGAAGACCGGCTGGAAGCGGCGGGCCAGCGCCGCGTCCTTCTCGACGTGCTTGCGGTACTCGTCGAGTGTGGTCGCGCCGACGCAGTGCAGCTCGCCGCGGGCGAGCGCGGGCTTGAGCAGGTTCGAGGCGTCCATGGCGCCGTCGGCCTTTCCGGCGCCGACGAGGGTGTGCATCTCGTCGATGAACAGGATGATGCCGCCGGCCGCCGCCGTCACCTCGGACAGCACCGCCTTCAACCGCTCCTCGAACTCGCCGCGGAATTTCGCGCCCGCGATCAGTGCGCCGAGGTCGAGGGCGAGCAGGCTCTTGTCCTTCAGGCTCTCGGGCACGTCGCCGTCGACGATGCGCAACGCCAACCCCTCGACGATCGCCGTCTTGCCGACGCCGGGCTCGCCGATCAGCACCGGGTTGTTCTTGGTCCGGCGGGACAGCACCTGAATGGTGCGGCGGATCTCCTCGTCGCGGCCGATCACCGGGTCGAGCTTACCCTCGCGCGCCGCCTCCGTGAGGTCGCGGGCGTACTTCTTCAGGGCGTCGTAGGCGTTCTCGGCCGAGGCGTTGTCCGCGGTGCGGCCCTTGCGCAGGGCGTTGATCGCGCCGTTGAGCGAGGCCGGGGTCACGCCGGCAGAAACGAGCGCCTTGCCGGCCTCGGTGTCCTTTTCGACCGCGATCGCGAGCAGAAGCCGCTCGACGGTAACGTAGGAATCGCCCGCCTTCTCGGCGGCCTTCTCGGCGGTGTCGAACAGGCGCACGAGGTCGCGGGTCGCCTGCGGCTGGCTGGCGTTGCCGGACACCTTCGGCTGCTTGACGAGCCACGCCTCGACCTGCGCCAGCGCGACGCGCGACTTGCCGCCGGCGCGGTCGATCAGGCCCGCGCACAGGCCCTCGGGGTCGTCGAGCAGCACCTTCAGCAGGTGGCCCGGCTGCAATTGGGGATGGCCCTCGCGCACCGAGAGGTTCTGCGCCGCCTGGACGAAGCCGCGGGCGCGCTCGGTGTATTTTTCAAAATTCATGCGTGTCTTCATCCTACCGCTTCGGCCTCCGCCGCCCTGGAAGGCACGGTGTCGGCCCGAGACGTCGCCTCCCCGGCGGAAACCGCCGCAGAAAGCCCCGGCGCCGAAGGCCGCCGGTCACAGGGATGTGGTGTTGTAATTGCGCACCACAAGAGGGCGACGCCCCCTTGCATCCCGGCGAAGATCCGGGTCACGGTGCGGGCATGACGACGACGCTGTCCGCCCTCTACCGCTACCCCGTGAAAGGGTTCAGCCCCGAGCCGCTGGAGCGAACGGTGCTGGAGACATCGGGCTACTTTCCGGGCGACAGGCTCTACGCGATCGAAAACGGCGATTCGGGCTTCGACCCGGTCGCGCCGCGGCACCAGCCCAAGACGAAGTACCTGATGCTGATGCGCGACGAGGCGCTGGCCCGCCTGCGCACGCGCTACGACGACGCCACGGCGACGCTCACCGTCGAGGCGGACGGCGAGACGGTCGTCGCCAAGCTCGACACCGCGGCGGGCCGGGCGACGCTGGAAGACCTCATGCGGCGTCGGTTGCCCGACGCCCTGCGCGGGGAGCCGCGGGTGCTCGCAGCGCCGGAGCACACCGGATACCGCTTCACCGATTCGAAGATCGGATACGTGTCGCTGATCAACCTCGCGAGCGTCCGCGCGGTCGAGGAATACGTCGGCGCTCCGGTCGACCCGCTGCGCTTCCGCGGCAACCTCCACGTCGAAGGGCTCGCGCCCTGGGCCGAGCTGGAGATGGTCGGCCGCGTGCTGGAGGCGCGGAGCGGCCTACGCCTGAAGTTGACGAAGCGCACCGTGCGTTGCGCAGCGACCAACGTCGACCCGGTCAGCGGCGCGCGCGACCTCGACATCCCCTGGGCGATCGATGCGCATCTCGGCCACCGCGATTGCGGCGTCTACGCCGAGGTGATCGCCGGCGGCATGCTCGCCGTCGGCGACACCCTGACGGCGATCGGCTGAGGCGCGATCAGGACGACCGGCGCGCGACGACCAGGGGTTCGCCTTCGGTGCGGCGGTGCTCGCAGGAGATCTTGAGGTAGCGGTCGTCGCCGCCGGGCAGCCCGGCCGCGGCGGCCATGGTCTGCGCGTGCATCACGCATTCCATCGGGGTGCGTGCCGGCGAGACGATGACGTCGAGCGCGGTCTCGCGGGAGCAATCCTGCGCCAGGAGCGTGCCGGCGCAGACGAGGGCAACGGACAACAGATCGGACATGACGGACCTCGAGTTCGAGTGATCGGCAGGTCCGCGGGGTGCTCGGGCGTTCGAGCCACCGCGTGTTTCTTGTCCGGGCGTTCCTCGTGACGACGTTTCTCTTGATGAGCTTCGGCTTGCCGACGTTGGGCTTGGTCGCGACGGTGTCTTTGCAGGGGCCGTGCCAGATCGACAGCATCGATCGTGGCTGTGACCTTGCCGCATCAGTCTCGGGCGGAGAGCCAGACAGGCTCGGGCTCGGATACCGGCATCAAGGCGGCGACCACGTCGAGGTCGACGATGTAGTTCTCGGTCAGCAGGCGCCACATGTCGGCGGGAGACGTGGCGCTGCGCTTCAGGCCATCCACCGCCTGGGCGAGCAGCCCGGTGTGGACGAGGGTGGGGCGGGTGAGGAGCGGATCGGAGTGCAGCATGGTCGGCGGTCCCTGGAAGACACCACCAAGGTCGCAGGACGTGGTTAAAGGACCGTTAAGCACAAAATCCTGAGATAGATCAGGCTAGGGACCGACCGCGGGTCTTAAATCGGCTGGAAGCAGTGTTCTGCGCTCAACCTACGGGTGTCTTGCAAACCAAAGGTCTGGATTGGCAAAATGCAGATCGCGTCTCTGGAATTCCCTGCTGAAACGCAGAACGCCCGGGCTCGAGACCCGGGCGTTCCGAACATCTTATCTCGTGGATCGTCAGCTGCGCTTGGCCAGAAGCTGCTCGATCAGCGAGCCGCCCTTCTCGATGGCCGCGAGTTCTTCGGCAACCGCGGCCACCGTCTCGCGGATCTGCTCGGGGGTGTGCTCCGAGGTCATGAAGAAGCGCAGGCGCGAAGCGCGCTCGGGCACCGCCGGATGGATGATCGGCTGCACGTTGATGCCGCGCTTGTACAAGCGGTCGGACAGGGTCACCGACTTCAGCGAATCGCCGACGATCACCGGGATCACCGCGAGGCCCATGCTGGTGCCGGTATCGAGCCCGCGCTTCTTGGCACAGGCGAGGAACAGCGCGCCGTTCTGGCGCAGGCGCTCCACCCGGTCCGGCTCCTCGTGCATCACTTCGAGGGCGGCTTCCGCGGCGGCCGCGAGCGGCGGCGACATGCCGACGCTGTAGACGAAGCCGCCGGCGGTGCACTTCAGGTATTCAATGAGGGTGGAGGCGCCGCAGATGTAGCCGCCGCAGGCAGAGAGCGTCTTCGAGAAGGTGCCCATCCAGATGTCGACCCGCTTGGGGTCGATGCCGGCATGCTCGAACAGCCCGGCGCCGTTGCGCCCGAGCACGCCGAGCCCGTGGGCGTCGTCGACCATCAGCCAGGCGTTGTAGCGCTCCTTGAGGGCGATGAAGCCGGCGAGGTCCGGCGCGTCGCCGTCCATGCTGTAGAGGCCCTCGATCACGATCAGGGCGCGGCGGTGCTCGTGCCGCGTCGCCTGCAGCAGGCTCTCCAGCGCGTCGAGGTCGTTGTGGGCGAAGGAGCGGCGCTGGGCGCCCGACAGCTGCGCGCCGGTGACGATGCTGTTGTGAATCAGGGCGTCATGGAAGATCACGTCGCCGGCTTCGAGCAAGGCCCCGATGGTCGTGACGTTGGTCGCGTGCCCGCTCACCATCACGACGCAGGCTTCGGTCTGGTAATGCGCAGCGAGCGCCTTCTCCAGGCTGATATGGCCCGGCCGCTCACCAGCGACGACGCGGCTCGCCGACGACGAGGTGCCGAACTGGGTGATCGCCTCGCGCGCCGCATCCGAGATGCGAGGGTGTCCGTTCAGCCCGAGATAGTCGTAGGAGGAAAAGTTGACGAAGGACCGGCCGGCGATGCGCGTGGTCGCGCCGGCCTTGGTCTCGTGGACGTGGAAGAACGGGTTGTCGAGGCCGATCAGCTCGGCGGCCGAGCGCTGCAGGCGCAGCTCGCGATAGCCCGGAAGGCTCGCGAAATCCTGCACCGACGGGTCGCCGCCCTTCTCGGGCGCGCGCAGGGCCGTCGGCCGGGGCGCGTTGCGCCCAAGCCGGTTCGTCACGAAGCCCGCGAGCGCGGCGCGCCCACCGTCCGGCCGGGGCGATTGGGTCATGACAGGATCTCTTTGCTCTCGAGGCTCTTCTTCTCGACGAGGTCCTGGAACGGCTGGAGTACCGCCACGTCGACCTCGCTGCCGACGTGCCTGGAGGCGAGGCTCAAGGCGACGCCGGCAGCCTCGTCCATCGGCGCGGAAACCGCCTGAATTAAGGACTCCGACAACTCGTTCACGGTCATCCCCGACGAGAGGCCCGCGGGCGGCGAATCGAGGCCGAAGCGCTCCTGCAGGCTCGCACCGAGCTCGACGCCCATCAGCGAGTCGAGGCCGATCTCCGAGAGCTGCCGCACGCGGCTGATGTCGTCCTTGGGCAGGCGCAGGATCCGGGCGATGTCCTCGACGATCGCGTCGGACACCGTCTTGCGCACCGCGTCGACGTCGCCGCCCTTGAGCAGCGTGCCGATGCTGATCGCGGCCACCGCGCCGGCTTCCATCTGCTGGTCGGACCCGAGGTCGTCGTAGCTCGGCGAGCGCATGGTCGCGAGGCGCTCGCGCGTCTTGCCCCAGTGCATCGAGGCGATGGCCAACACCGCGTCGTCGGGCGTCGAGCCCTGGGCGCCGAGCGCGTCGGCCATCAGGCCGAGGCAACGGCGGGCCTCCATCGGCGTGACGCCGACGCGGCCGGCGAGGCCTTCCATCACCGCCTTGTTGCGGGCGAGCATGCCGACATCGCCGATGGCACCCCAGGCGACGGCCAGCGCCGGCAACCCGCGGCGGCGGCGCTGGCGGGCCAGCCCTTCCATGAAGCCGTTGGCGGCGACGTAGGCGCCCTGGCCCGGGTTGCCGATGAAGGTGGTGGCCGAGGAGAACACCACGAAGTAGTCGAGCGCGCGCTCACGGGTCGCCGCGTCGAGGTTCTGCGCGCCGACGACCTTGGGGCCGATCACAGCGTCGAGGCCGGCGGCGTCGAGGTTGGCGATGAGACCGTCCTGCAGCACGGCGGCGGCGTGGATCACGCCGGCGAGCTTGCGGCCGGACGCCTCGACGCCGGCGAGCAGCGCGTCCACCGCAACGCGGTCGGTGATGTCGCACGGCATCACCTCGACGGTGATGCCGCGGGCGGTGAGATCCGCGACGACCGCCTTGGCCTCCTCCGTCTCCGCGCCCTTGCGGCCGACGAGGAGCAGGTTCCTGGCGCCGCGGTCGGCAAGCCAGCGGGCCGCCTCGCCGCCGAAGCCGCCGAGGCCGCCGGTGATCAGGTGGACGCCGTCAGTCGTGACCACGAAGGGCGTGCTGCGCGCGGCGAGCACCCGGCCGGGCTTGGGCGGCGCGATCACGATCTTACCGACGTGACCCGATTGCTGCATCAGCCGGAACGCATCCGAGGTCTCGTCCGCGGTGAACGGCTGATAGGGCAGGGGCTTGAGGCCGCCGTCGTTGAACAGAGCCATCACCTCGCGAAACATCCGCGCGCCGTCCTCGCCTTGGTGCTGGAGCACCTGGTCCAGGTCGACGCCGAAGTAGCTGAGGTTCCGGCGGAACGGGCGCAGGCCGATATGGGTGTTGGCGACGTAGTCGCGCTTGCCCAGCTCGATGAAGCGGCCGAACGGCTTCAGCGCGTTGAGCGAGCGCTCCATCGCCTCGCCGAACAGGCTATTGAGGACCACGTCGACGCCGGTGCCGGTCAGCGCCCGGACGTCGTCGACGAAGGCGAGCGAGCGCGAATCAAGCACGTGCTCGGCGCCGAGCGCCTTCACAAGGGCGCGCTTTTCGCGCGAGCCCGCTGTGGCGATGACGCGGGCACCCTTCAGCTTGGCGATCTGCAGCGCGGCCAAGCCGACGCCGCCGGCTCCGCCATGGACCAACACCCACTCGCCGCGGCGCAGGCGTGCACAGGAGACGAGGCCGTAATAGGCAGTGAGGAACGCGACCGGCACGGTGGCGGCGGCCATCGGATCGAGGCCGTCGGGCGCCGGCGCGACTACGAGCTCGGGCACGACGATGTGGGTGGAAAAGCCCGACTGGGCGAAGGCCACGACCGGATCGCCGACCTTGAACGCCTTGACGCCGGCGCCCACCGCGACGACGCGGCCGGCGCATTCGAGGCCGAGGCGAGGTCCGGCGAAGCCGTCCTCCAGGATCTCCTCCGGCAGCATCGACAGCGCCCAGAGCACGTCGCGGAAGTTGAGGCCGGTGGCCTCGACGGCGATCTCGACCTCGCCGGCCTCCGGTGCGCGGCGCGTCGCCGGACCCCAAACCATCTCATTGAGGCCGCCGGTGTTGCTGCGCTCCAGGCGCGCGGCCTCGGCCGGCACCGCCTCTGGATCGGTCCGCCGGGCGGCGTGGCCCGGACGGAAGCGGATCACCCGCGTGCAGTCGTCGTCGAGGACGATCTCGGTCTCAGGCGTGCCCGAGAGGATCAGGTCGCGCAGGCGCTCGGCGGAGCGCTTCGAGCCGATCTCGGGCGCAAGGTCGATGCGGCGCACGTCGAGCGTCGCGATCTCGTTGGCGAGCGTGCGGGAGAAGGCCCAGACCCCGGCCTCGACCGAGGCCGCCGACCCGCCGGCATCGCGGGTCGCGCCGGGGGAGACCACCCAGAGCTTGGTCGGGCGCGCGCCGAGATGCTCGGTGCAGCGCTTCAGGCTGAGGCACCGGTCGCGCAGCCGGGCGGCCGCATCGCCGCCGCGGGTGAAGGCGCCGGCCAGGAACACCACCGTGTCCGGGGTCTCCCGCTCCAGCTCCAACAGGGACGCCTCGGAGTCGAGGATGATCGAGACGTGGACGCCGGCCGCGACGAGCAGGGTCGCGAGGGACGACGCGGTCTCGGCGGCGAACTCGTCGTCCGAGCCGATGACGAAGGCGAAGGTCTGCGCCGCCGCCTTGCCGGGTCGGGGCGGGGCCTCGGCGACGAGCAGCAGGTCGTCGCCGTTGACGGAAGCCGCGCGATCGACCGCGACGCTGACGAGGCCGGTGGCGCTCAGCGTGCGCTGCCAGCCCGGGATGTCGTCGAGGCGGCCGACGGGCATGTCGCCCACGCCGGCCTCGAACCAACCCGGGATCAGGCCGAAGACGAGGTCGCGGAACAGCGAGGCGCCAGGCTCGACGGCGAGCAGCAGGCCGCCGGTGGCCAGCGCGTTGGCAAGCCGCTGCGGCAGGTCGCGGTCGCCGCGGTGCAGCGCGCCGCTGGCCAGGATCAGGTCGAAGCCAGCGGCGGGGAGGTCCTCGGCCGCCTCGATCACCGCGACGCCACGAGGCAGGGCGAGGCGGGCACGCTCCGCCAGGCGACGGTCGGTGTCGAACACGGTGAGGCGCGCCTCGGCCGTCTCGGCGAAGGCGGCGGCCTGGGCGGATAGCGGACCGAAGCCGACCTGCAGGAGGCGGAGCGCCCGGTCCTTCGGCAGCCTGTCGCGGCAGGCCTCGGCGATTCCAGCGACCACGTCGGCGGAAGCGCGGGCGGTGGCGCTGCGCAGGGTGAACGCGTCGAGCGCGTTCTGCGGCAGGCTCGGGGCCTCGGTCAGCGTGCCCGCGAGCAGGCGATCGACCAGGGCGCCGACGTCGGCCAGGAGCACCAGCTCGGCCGACAGCTCGGGATGGTCGGCCGCGATCCAGCGCATGATCTCGGTCGGCGCCGGCAGGGCGTCGCCGTCGCCGAGGCGCCAGCGCCCGCCATCCTGCTCGGCCAGGCCGCTGCTCTCGAGCGCGTAGAGGGCGTTGACCAGCCAGGGCCGCATCTCGGCGGGGACGCGCACGTCGACGGAGACGGCGGTGCCCTGCTTGAGGCCGGAGGCGAGGCGGTAGGCGAGCGAGGTCGCCCAGCCCTCGAGCAGGAGGTGGCCCGGTGAGAGCGGGGCGCCGGACGCGGCCCGCGCGACCTTGGCGGACGGCTTCAACAGCGCGGCGATGCTCGAACGGCGGTCCATCGCGATCGCGGTCGGCTCGGTGGCCAGCTCCACCCCTTGCGTGATCGCGTAGGCCGCGAGGTCGCCGCCGCCCTTGGCGCGCAGGGCCTGGAAACGACCCTCGCGGATGGTGGCGACCACCTCGCCCTCGGTGTCGAGGATGGTGAAGTCGGCCAGGATCGAGCGCTCGTTGCAGCGCCGCGTCCGGATGACGGCCCGCGCGATCGAGGCGCCGGGGCGCAGCAGCCGGACCTCGCCGAAGCGGACCGGGATGTAGGCCTTGCCGGCGTTCTCGCCGAGCAGGTCGGCGAACAGCAGGATCAGGCCGTGGAAGCAGGCGTCGAGCCGTGCCGGCACCAGACCGTAGCGCGGGTCGGCCTCGGCGGGGACGAGGTCGGAGACGATGGTGACGTCGTCGATGCGTGCGCTCGCCGCGACCTGGCGGAAGCTCGGCCCGAAGCCGAGGCCGGCGGCCTCGGCGCGCAGGTAGAGATCGTCGCCGGTGAGCACGTTCTCGGACGGCATCTCGACGTCGGGCCGGACCGGAGGGGCGAAGGTGCCCTCGACGATCTTGGCCGAGGCGTGCAGCTGCCAGGGCGACGGGGTCAGGCGCGGGCGGCTGAGGACCTGGACGGCGTTGCCGGAGCCGGCCATCCGCACCGCGACCTCGCGCAAAGCTTCCTCGCCGAACACCATCGGCGAGTGGATCTCGAACTCGGCGAGCACGACGTGGTCGCTGCGCAGGGCCTCACGGACGGCGGCCAGCGCCATCTCGACGAAGCCGGCGCCCGGCATGATCGCCTGGCCCTCGATGCGGTGGTCGTCGAGTTCCGGGATCGTCGCGATGTCGGCGTAGCCGTGCCATTCCAGGCCGTCGACCTGGACGCGAGAGCCGATCAGCGGATGGTAGACCCGCGCCGTCGCGGAGCCGAGGCTTTCGGTGGTGTCGCCGAGGCGGAACGGGCGGCGCTGCCAAGGGTAGGTCGGCAGGTCCAGTGCGCCCGAAGGCGCGTCGCCGAACACGGTCGGCTCGTCCACTGCGGCGCCCTGGACCAGGGCGGCCGCCAGCGCGCGGGCGATCGGATCGCTGCCGCTGGCCTTCTTGTGCATGACGCCGACGGTGGCGTTGTCGATGCCGAGCGGCTCGATGGCGTCGCCGATATGCGACATCAGCGTCGCGCGCGGGCCGACCTCGACGAAGATGCGGGCACCCTGGCGGGTCGCCTCCTGCACCGCCTCGGAGAAGCGCACCGGCTCGCGGATGTTGCGCCACCAGTAGGTTCCGCCGAACTGGGTCCCGTCGAGCACCGACCCGGTCACGGTCGAGACCATCTTCGTGGTGCCGGTCGAGGGCTTGAGGCCGGCGAGGTCGCGCAGCAGCGGCTTCTCGGTCGGGTCCATGAACCGGCCGTGGAAGGCGTAGTCGAGGTCGAGCTTGCGCCCGCGCCGGCGCTTGCGCGACAGGGCCTTGAGCGCAGCGTCGACCGCGGCGACCGGCCCGGCGACGGTGACGGCCTTGGGACTGTTGTAGGCGGCGATGTCGAGGGTCGGGTAATCCTTGAGGAAGCCTTCGACCTCCTCGGCCGGCATCAGCAGCACCGCCATGGTGCCCTGGCCGCGGGTCGTCTCCTGATGGTGGCTGCGGTAGAAGATCACCTTCACCGCCTGCTCGAGGCTCAGGATGCCGGCGGCTTCGGCCGCGGCGATCTCGCCGACGCTGTGGCCGAGTACGAATTTCGGCGCGAGGCCGGCGGCGCGCAACGCCGTGGTCGAGGCGCTCTGGATCGCGAAGATCAGCGGCTGCGAGACGCTGGTGAGCGCCAGGCGCTCTTCGAGGTCTTCAGCGTCGAGTGCCGCCTTGAGCGACCACTTCGAATAGGCCGCGAATAGCGCGTCGATCCGGTCGAAGGCGGCGCGGAACGCCACGTTCTCGGCATAGGCCTCGCGGCCCATCCCGGCCCACTGGCTGCCGTTGCCGGAATAGACGAAGGCGACGTCCGCCGCCCGGTCGATCGCGGTGCCGGTGAGCGCGACCGCCGAATCCTCGGCCTCGCCGACGGCGCGGAGCTCGCCGGCGATGTCGGCCTTGCCGTCCAACGTGATCGCAAGGCGAGACGCCAGGCGCTCGCGACGGTGCGCGGCGCCGGCCGCGATCCGGGCGGCCTCGGCGGCGTCGGCACCGTCGAAGCGCTCGGCGTAGTCGAGGGCGAGTTCGTTAAGGGCGGCGCGGCTCTGGGCCGACAGCAGCAGGATCTCGGGCACGCGGGCCGCGGAGGCCGCCGCGGCGACCGGGGCCGGATCGGTCAGCACGATGTGGGCGTTGGTGCCGCCGAAACCGAAGGAGTTCACGCCGGCGAAGCGCTGGCGCGCGCCGCGCGGGATCGCCAACCCGGTCTGCACCACGTGCAGGTTCATCTCGGCGAACGGGATGTCGGGGTTGAGCTCGGCCGAATGCAGCGAGGGCGGCACGAGGTCGTGCTCGAGCGCAAGACTCGCCTTGAGCAGGCCGGCGAGGCCGGAGGTCGGCTCGGTGTGGCCGATGTTGGTCTTGATCGAGCCGATCGGCAGCGGGCTCTTGCGGCCCATGCCGATCTTGCCGCCGATGGCGGAGGCCTCGATCGGGTCGCCCACCGGCGTGCCCGTGCCGTGCGCTTCCATGAACGCCACGTCGTCGAGGTCGATCTCGGCCTCGCGGTAGACCTGCTCCAGCAGCGCGCCCTGCGCGTAGCCCGAGGGCAGCGAGATGCCGGTGGTGCGCCCGTCCGAGTTGACGCCGGTGGCGGCGATCACGCCGCGGACGGTCGAGCCGCCGCGTCGCGCGGCTTCCGCCGATTGTAGCACGAGCACCACGCCGCCCTCCGAGCGGACGTAGCCGTCGGCGGAGGCCGAGAAGGCCTGGCATAGCCCGGTGCGCGACAGCATCTGCGCGTTGGAGAAGCAGATGAAGTTGAACGGGCTCGCGAGCAGGTTAACGCCGGCCACGATCGCCGTGTCGACGCGGCCCGAACGGATCGCGGCCACCGCGTTGTCTAGGGCCACGAGCGAGGACGAGCACGCGGTGTCGACGGTGAAGCTAGGCCCCTTGAGGTCGAAGATGTACGAGATCCGGTTCGACAGGATCGAGAGCGTGTTGCCGGTGGCGGCGTAGGCGTCGCCCGACGGAACGTCGAGGATGCGAAGGTTGCCGTAATCGAGCGACGAGGCGCCGACGAACACGCCGATCGGGTTGCCCGCGACGCTCGACGGCCGCATGCCCGCGTCTTCCAGCGCCTCCCAGGTCAGCTCGAGCAGGAGCCGCTGCTGCGGGTCCATCTGCTCGGCCTCGCGCGGCGAGATGCCGAACACCGCCGGGTCGAACGACCAGATGTCGTCGAGCACGCCCGCGGCCCATGTGTAGCTCTTGCCGCGCTCCTGCGCCCGCGGGTGCCCGAACCGGTCGAGCGACCAGCGGTCGCCGGGGATACGGCCGACGGCGCAGCGCGCCTCCGTGAGCAACTGCCAGAGTCCGTCGACGCTCGGCGCGCCGGGAAGCCGGCAGGCGCGACCGACGATCGCGATGTCAGTACGTTGTGTCACGTTTGATTCGCACACGCTCGTTAACGGAAAACGGATCGGGCATCGGCAGCACCGCGCTTCGAGGCGATGCTTAGTATGGCTCTAAATCGCTGTCCAACCTAAGGGAGGGACGACGGCATCGAAGAGGCCGGTTTGCGCTCGGCTGTCGTGAATGTTCATCAACCTAAGCTTTGCCGCAGCCTTGTCACCATTGCCATCTGAACCGTTCAAAACCGGTGAATTTGTGTTGAAAGCGCCGCGTCATTGCAGCGCGCGCCGATCGATCGACCTCTGGACGCTCGAGTTGCCGGCTTCACCCGCCGTCTCGTTCTTCGGATCGCCCGCCCCCCGACGCACGTCCCACGCCGGCGTAGCGGAAGCCGAGGCGTTCCACGTCTTGGACGCGGTAGACGTTGCGCAGGTCGACCAGGACCGGCTCGGCCATTGTGGTGCGCAGCCGTTCGAGGTCGAGCGCCCGGAACGCGTTCCACTCGGTGACGAGCACCAAGGCGTCGGCGCCCTCGGCGCAGGAATAGGGGTCGTCGGCGTAATCGATGTCGGGCAGGAGCGCACGTGCTTGGCCCATTCCCTCGGGGTCGTAGGCCCGCACGGTCGCACCGGCGTCCAGCAGACCGGCGACGATCGCGAGCGAAGGGGCATCGCGCATGTCGTCGGTGTTGGGCTTGAAGGTGAGGCCGAGCAGCCCGATCGTCTTGCCGCGCACCGAGCCGCCGCAGGCCTGGATGACCTTGCGCGCCATCGCCCGCTTGCGGCTCTCGTTGACCGCGACCACGGTCTCGACGATCCGCATCGGCGTCCCGGCATCCTGCGCTGTCTTCACCAGCGCCAGCGTATCCTTGGGGAAGCACGAGCCGCCGTAGCCCGGGCCGGCATGGAGGAACTTCGCGCCGATGCGGTTGTCGAGGCCAATGCCGCGGGCGACCTCCTGCACGTCGGCGCCGACCTGCTCGCACAGGTCCGCGATCTCGTTGATGAAGGTGATCTTGGTCGCCAGGAAGGCGTTGGCCGCGTACTTGGTCAGCTCGGCGGTACGCCGTCCGGTGACGAGGATCGGCGCGGCGTTGAGGTAGAGCGGGCGGTAGACCTCCCGGATCACCTCCTCGGCGCGCGCGTCCTCGGCACCGATGACGATGCGGTCGGGTCGCTTGAAGTCGTCGATCGCCGCGCCCTCGCGCAGGAATTCCGGGTTGGACACGACGGCGAAGTCGGCCTCGGGCCGCGCCTCGCGGATGATGCGCTCGACCTCGTCGCCGGTGCCGACCGGAACCGTGGATTTTGTGACGATCACCGTATAGCCGGTCAGCGCCGCCGCGATCTCGCGGGCCGCGGCGTAGACGTAGCTGAGGTCGGCGAAGCCGTCGCCGCGTCGCGAGGGCGTGCCCACCGCGATGAACACCGCGTCGGCGCCCGCGACCGCCGCCGCGAGGTCGATCCCGAAGCCGAGCCGACCCCGGCGCACGTTCTCGGCGACGAGCGCTTCGAGACCGGGTTCGTAGATCGGCATGCGCCCGGCGCGCAACGCCTCGATCTTGGCCGGGTCCTGGTCGAGGCACACGACCTCATGCCCGAAATCGGCAAAACAAGTCCCGGACACCAGGCCGACATACCCCGACCCGACCATGACGATCCGCATGCAACCTCCGTCGTCGGCTCGGATGCGATCGCCGATTGCACTGCAGCATTACCCTGGATCGGCTTCGCAGGGAACAGGCCGTACGGCGCCCCTCGTCTCAGAAGCTCCGGGCGAAACCGTATCACTGTCCCACCGCCCGGTAGGGTGAAAATACGAACACGGGGTTAGAATCGGTAGTGCCCAGAGATGCGTGACAGATTGATGTTATAATAGGGATCCGCCCGCAGACGCGCCCCCCAGCGTGCCTGCATCACGGCCGTCTCGCGTTCGAATCGGATCAGCTTCTCGGGCGTATCCTCGGGTCCGCGACTCTTCGACTCGTGGTGGACGAGGGTGGCGAAGGGCGTCCAGACGATCCGGTAGCCCGCCTCGCGCACGCGCAGGCATAGATCGACGTCGTTGAAGGCGACCTTCAGGTCCTCCGCGTCGAAGCCGCCGACGGCGGCGAACACGTCGGCGCGCATCGCCAGGCACGCGCCGGTGACGGCCGAGGCCTCGTGCGCGACCGTCATCCGCCCGAAATAGCCCGGCGCGTCGCCGTCGACCCCGAGATGGCTGTGGCCAGCGACCCCGCCGATCCCGAGGATGACGCCGCCATGCTGCACCGTCCCGTCCGGGTAGAGGAGCTTGGCGCCGACCGCGCCGACATCAGGCACCAAGGCGATCGAGACGAGCTCGCGCAGCCAGCCCGGTTCGACCACCTCGACGTCGTTGTTCAGGAACAGCAGCACGGAGCCGGTCGCCGCCGCCGCCCCACGGTTCGACAGGTCAGAGAAATTGAACGCGCCAGGCACCGCCACCACACGCAGGCGCGGGTCGTCGCGATATTCCGCGAACAGGGCGCGGGTCTCGGGCTCGCGGCTGTCGTTGTCGACGACGACGACCTCGATCGTCGGGTAATCGGTCCGACCGAACAGGCCGTCGAGGGTCACGCGGAGCAGTTCGGCGCGGTCGCGCGTCGGGATGATCACCGAGACGCGCGGCGCCGGATCGGGGATCGGGCGCACCAGCCGGTTGAATCCGGCGGGACCGCGCTCGGCCCTGCCGCCCCAGGGGGCGACGATCTCGTCCAGCGCCCGCAGGCGGGCCGCCTCGGTACGGGCGCTCGCCCGGTCCGAGAACGTGCCCGAGCCGCTCGCAGCGCGCCAATGATAGAGCACCGCCGGAATGTGCCGGATGCGGGCGGGGTCGAGCCGATCGGTCAGACGCAGCAACAGGTCGTGGTCTTGGCTGCCTTCGAATCCCGGGCGCAGGCCGCCGACCGCCCGGAAGGCCTCGGTGCGCACCACGGTGAGGTGATTGATGTAATTCTGCGCGTAGAGCAGCTCGCGGTCGAAGTCTGCCTTGAAGTGCGGATCGAACCGGTTGCCGCGGCGGTCGACCTTGTCCTCGTCGCTGTAGATCAGCACCAGATCGGGATTGGCGCGGATCGCCCGCGCCACCTCGTAGAGGGCGTGCGCGGGCAGCGCGTCGTCATGATCCAGGAAGGCGCAGAACGTGCCCCGCGCCGCCGCCGCCGCGTCGTTGGTCGCGCGGGCGATGTGTCCGTTCTCAACCCGGCGCGCGACGCGGATACGGGGGTCGGCGGCTGCGAAGCGCGCGAGCAGCTGCGGGATCCGCGGATCGGTCGAGGCGTCGTCGACGACGCAGAGTTCCCAATACGGATAAAGTTGGGCCTGGACCGAGCGCAGCGCCGTTCGCAGGACCTTCGGCGCCGGGTCGTGGACCGGCATCAGCACCGAGATCAACGGCGGCGCCTCCCAGGCGGCGACCTCCGCCGCGATCCGGCGGCGCTCGGCCGCGTCCAGGGTGTCGGCTCGCCGGATCCAGGCGGCGTAGCCGCCCTCGCTCCGGTGCCGCAGCGCCCGGTCGAGGAAGCTGCGCCCGCGCACCCGTTTGCCGAGGCTGCGCCAATAAACCGCCCGCACCGCAAGCCCGGGGGCCCGGGAAAAGGCTCTCGCCACCAAGGCCGGACGGGTGCGGCGGCGGATCGTGATCCGGCTCGGATGCGGAGGCCTGCCGCCGGCGAGGTTCGCGACGCGGAGGGCGCGGATCGTCGCCGGGACCTGACCGGTCCAGGCGGAGACGCCGGCGCCGACGGCCTCGTGCGCGACCGGAACGCCGAACCGAGCCTCGTCGCTGACGACAAGACTCATCAGCGGGTGGGCCTCGCGCGGCGCGGCGGGGTTGTCGTGCAGCGTGATCGTAACCCAGGCTCCGCCGAGCCCAAGGCCGGCGAGGTCGAGGCGAAGCCCGTCCGCGTCGCGGTGGACGACGAGCGTCCGATTCGCTCCAACGCCGACGAGGACAGCCTCGATATCCACCACGTCAGTGATTCCAGCTCTTGGCGAGGGACATCAGCACCGCGTCCGACATGGCGATGTCGAAGACCAGCATGTCGGCGACCGCCTTCACGGCGCGGAGGCGCTCGGCCAGGGCCAGAGCCTCGTCGGAGATCGGAACGGGCGCCGGCAGGGGCAGACCGCCCTCCAGTCCGATCTGGTCGAACAGGGTGGAGGCGAAAGCGTCGAAGTAGGTCCGGTGTCCGACGATCCCGAGGCGCGCGAGGATTTCGATCGCGACGATGGAATTACCGGGATGGAGCCGGTCGTCGGGTAGCCGCGTGCCGAGCTGCCGCGACAGCGGGTTGTAGAGGAGGTGGTAGGCCTGCTCCGGCAGCATCCGGAAAAAGCGCTTCAGGCTCTTTTGATCCGTGTAGTCGTAGTCGTCGACGAATAGGGCTGCCTCGGCATAGCGATCGACGCGCCAACCGGCATCGTCCTCGGCCACCACCTTGGAACGCGCCTTCAGCCACAGCATCCGCGTGGCCATCTCCACATGCGGATCGTGGACCAGGATCGCCGACAGCATGCGATCCGGCGGGAAATACTGCTCATAGCGCGGCACCACGAGCGCGCCGGCGATAAGGCGGGAGGTCGGAGTCTCGTTTCCGAGGACGCTGGTCACGATCTCGTCGGAGAGCTTGTGGATGCCGAAATGGGATTGCTGGAAATACGGGAACAGCGCGTTCTGCAGGCCGACTTCGGGATGGATGCCGGTGTTGATCAGAAGCACCCGGCGATCGATCAGGCCCTCGCGCGGGACGCGGCGATAGACCAGCACGTTGGTGTCGGCGTCGTAGAGCTCAAGGACCGGTATCGCCGCCAGGCCCGGCACTTCGGATTCCCGCAACACGAACACGCATTGCCCGGTGGAGTGCCAACCGCTGCGCTGGAACGCGGGCTCGGTGATCGTGGCGGAGACTTCCGCGACCCGCTGCCCCTCGACGGACACCACGACCCGGCTGACCGCCAGGGGGTTGTCCGGGACAATCCAGCCATGGATCACGTCGCCGTTGTCGTAATCGATGAAGAACCGCATGTCCCGTCGCTGCAGCGCCCGTCGCCCGGGCCCGATCCCGGGCGACCTCTAGCGCCGACCGAGACCGCGCCATAACCCATTTCGAAGAGCGTTGCAGTGGGCAACGACGGGTCGCCCGGACTGCGGCGAAACCGGACGACCAAATCCAGCGTGCGTTTCGTCCGTTCCGGCTTGCGCCCCCGGACGGCGAAGGCTATAGCCCCCCACACCGAAGCCAAACGGCTTCGGCGGGGGCGCGTAGCTCAGCGGGAGAGCACTTCCTTGACATGGAAGGGGTCACAGGTTCGATCCCTGTCGCGCCCACCATTCCACTCGCGGAATGATCGATGATCGAAGCAAGGGCTCCGCAGGGGGCCCTTTTTTCTTGGCCGCAACAGGTCAGCGTGCGACCGGCGCCACGCCTGGGGTTCGAGCACCCGAGGTGTGCCTCTAATGTCTCCATCCGACCTTGGGCCGATTCTGCCGGCAAGCCCGCGCAAGTCGCATGCGCCCAGATCAGCCCCACGCGGACGGCGAATCGGGGACGTGGTCGCGCCGGGCGAACCGGCGCGACCTGCGTCGCGCGATCAATCGTCGTCTTCGTCCTCGACGTCGACGAGATCGGTGGTGTCGTCGTCCTCGTCGTCCACCACGAGGGTGTCGTCGTCGGCGGTCTCGCCGTCGGCATCCGGCTCGATGACGTCGTCGCCCTCGGTGTCCGTATCCGTGTCCTTCTCGGTCTCCTCGGCCTCGACCTCGTCGAGGGAGACCAGTTCCGGACCGGCGGCGTCGGCCTCGTCTTCGTCGGCGACGGGTTCCTTGCGGGCGGCGATCGGCGCGGACCGGCTCGCGAAGGGGGTGAGGGCGGCGGTCGGGACGACCTCGCCGGAATAGGGGGAAACCACCGGATCACGACCGAGGTCGTAGAACTTCCTGCCGGTCGTCGGGCAGATCCGTTTGGTACCGAGTTCGGGACGAGCCACGTGCGCCTTCCTGTGTCAGTGCGATCAAGACCCGTGATGTCGTGGGTTTTCGCGCGGTGTCAATTCATCTCGCTCGGCGCACGCATGGCGGACCTGCAGCGAAGACCGGAAAAGGACCGCCGGAACGCTGTCGCCGGCCCGCTCGTTCGATCTTCACAGCAACGGAGATCCACGCTCATGAAGTTCGCACTCCTCGCCGGCCTGCTCGCCCTCGGCGCCCTCAGCCAGTCCGCCCCGGCCGAGGCCAAGGGCTGCATCAAGGGCGCCATCGTCGGCGGCGTCGCCGGCCACATGGCGGGCCACGGCAAGATGGGCGCTGCCGCCGGCTGCGCCGTCGGGCATCACAACGCCAACAAGAAGGACAAGCAGCGCTAAGCACCGCAGCCGCCGTTGCCTCGCCTCGCCGGCTCTCGGGCCTGCGGGGCGTCGCCCGGACATGCGTTTCCGCTCCGCCGAGAGGGCAGGGCGCTCAATCCGAGGCTGAGGAAAGGTGGGTCCCGGGGCCGAAGCCCCGGGTTCTGTTTCGACGGTTACCCTACCGCAAGATGCTTACGCCGCGAGGCGGGCATCCATGACAACGTTATCGTTGGCATTTAGGATTTGGTCAGGTGCCCGAAACGGGGGTTGCCCGCGTCGAACCGGTCGAGTCCCTACCGACAGTCGCATCGTACCTCACCGAAGTGAAGCTGAACTCGCGATCCCTTTACCGCCCAGTCGAACCTATTTCGCCCCCATCAGAAACGCAGCGCCGCTGCGTTCGTGGTGGAGGCGCCGGAGTACTGCCCTCCGGGTCCTGAAACGTTATTACGAACCGGTCATCAACCGCAGGTCTCATATAGACGATCGACGGCCGGAAATCCAGATCCGTCGTGCGGCGCTCAGGGGATCGGCCGCCTTAACCGTTCGCTCACCCCGATGCGCGACGAGCCCGCCGTGGCTTCTCACGAACAGGGTTCTCGGATGACCGACACCATTGGAATCGCCGGCGACCGCATCCGCTCCATCGTCGAGCGGATCGAGCAGGTGGACGAGGAGATCAAGGCGCTGACGGAGGCGAAGAAGGAAATCTTCGCCGAGGCGAAGGGCGAAGGCCTCGACGTGAAGATCCTCAAGGAGATCATCCGCCTGCGCAAGCTCGACCAGGATGCCCGCGACGAGCACGAGACGCTGCTCGACGTCTACATGCGGGCGATGGACGCACCCGCGCCGAAGCCCGAGGCGATCGCTGCTTGATCGCGGCAGGGGCTCAGAAGGGGCCTCCAAGCGTACGAGATCGCACGCGACGCGGGTCTTCCCTTCCTCTGCGGATGAGGGATGACCCGCCGTCACATGTCAGGCGCCACTCAGCACCTTCTCCGCGCTACGCAAGCTCAGGGCCATGATCGTCAGCGCGGGGTTCGCCGCGAGCGAACTCGGGAAGGTCGAGCCGTCGCAGACCCACAGGTTCGGGACCTCGAACGACTTCCCGAACGCATCGACCACCGCGTGGTCGCCGTCATGGCCCATGCGGCAGGTGCCGATGGTGTGGGCGACGCGGTCGAGCACCCAGATGTCGCGGGCGCCGGCCTGGGTCCACAGGTCGATCATCAGCTTCGTGGCGTGGGCGTTCAGGCGCGTCTCGTTGGGGCCGTAGCCGAAATCGATCGCGGCCTTGCCCATGCCGAGGGCGTCGGCCTCGTCCGAGAGCGTCAGCCGGTTGGCGTCGCAGGGCAGGGTCTCGCCGTTGATGCCGATGCCGGCCACGTGGTTGTAGTTTGCGAGGTAGTCGCCGAGCGCCTTGCCCCAAAGCTTGCGCCCGCGCGCCACCGAGTTGGCGAAGGTCAGCGGCGCGACGCCGAGGCTCTGGACGAGGTAGCCGCCGGCGAAGTCGGCGTCCTTCGGGCGGATCATGTCCTCGGTGATCAGCGAGGACGGGTAGCCCTTGTTCGGCCGCGTCTCGGCATCGAACGTGCCCCAGACCTGCGTCGCGACATGGCCCATGTAGTTGCGCCCGACCTGCCCGCTGCCGTTGGCCAGTCCCGTATGCAGCAGCAGCCGCGCGGTCTCGACGGAGCCGGCGCAGAGGAACACCTGCGCGCAACGCTGCTTGTGGTCGACGCCGCCCTGCCGGTAGATCACCGCTGTGATCCGGCCCTCGCGGTCACGCTCGAACCCGTGCGCGCGGGCCTCCGGCCGGATCTCGGCGCCATGCGCCACCGCCAGCGGCAGGTAGGTCACGTCCATGCTGGTTTTGGCGCCGTTGCGGCAGCCCTGATGGCAATAGCCGCAATTGATGCAGGCCGATCGCACCGCGCCGCCTTCCTGCGGGAAGTCGCGCGAGACGACGGCCGCGGGCGCGTCCGTGGCGCGGATGCCCATGCCGGCGCAGGCCTCGGCCATGATCTGCGCGGAAGCGTTGCGGGGCACGGGGGCCAGGGGGTAGCGCCGGCTCGCGTCCCACGGATAGCTCTGCGGGCCGGAGACGCCGATGAAGGCCTCGACGCGCTCGTAGAACGGCAGCAGCTCGTCGTAGTTCACCGGCCAGTCGATGCCCTCTCCGGTCTCGGTGTGGATCATCAGGTCGCGCTGGTCGGCACGCGGGCAGAACGCGCCCCAGTGGAGGGTCGAGCCGCCGACGCCGGTGCCGCTGTTGTTGCCGCCGAAGGCTTCCGGCGTCGAACCGCCGCTAAGGCGCTCGTCCGTCCAGTATATTTCGTCGGCGAGGGTCTCGTCGAAGGCGAAGGCCTGCGGATCGAAGTTCGGGCCGGCCTCCAGGGCGACCACGCGCGAACCGGCGGCGGCCAGGCGCGCCATCAGCGGCGCACCGCCGGCGCCGGTGCCGATCACCACCGCGTCGACCACCTCGTCGGTGGAATAGCGCCTAATCGTATCGAGGTTCATCGTGCATCCCCACCCTGCGCGACGGGCTCCCAGCCCTCGCGCTCGCCCAAACCGACCTTCGTGAATCCCACCGGCCGCGGCCCGTCGCCGCCCGCGCCGATGCCGGAAAAGCCGATCCAGGCGAGCGCCACCGGATGGGCGAGCCATGTCCGCACCACGTCCGACCGCAGGTCCTCGAACCAGAAGGCCAGCTGCTCCGGATCGAAGCCACCGGCCGGACCGCCCGAAAGGGTCTTGGCCTCGATCGCCTCGAGCAGGTCGTCCTGTGCCGCGCCGTCCAGCGCAACGAAGCGGTGTCCCCCCGCCTGCGCCGCGGCGTCGAGGCTGCGCAGGGCGGCGCGATAGGCGGAGGCGTCCGGCGGCAACGCGGAGAAGCGCCAGCCGTCGCCGGCGCCGCCCGCGAGCCGCGCGTCGATGCGGGCGGCGAGATCGATCCCGGCGGCCTGCGGCAGCACCCGGGCGACGACGGCCCGCAGGATCGCGAGTTCCACCGCGTCGAGGGCCTGCGGGCGATAGGCGGGATCGTCCGGCGCGGCGCGCTCGTGCAAGGCCGTGCGCAGGCGGCCGTTGACCCGCTCGGAGGCGATCAGGTCGCGATACGCCGCGTTGATCTTCGGCGCTTCAGGCTCTTCCGTGTGCGGCGCGACGACGTGGCCGCGAATCAAGTCGGCGACCGCATCCGGCCGCTCGATCGGCAGCAGGTGGCCGGCGCCGTCGAGGGTGACTAGGCGGGCCGAACCGAAATGCGGCGCCATCAGCGCGGTTTGCGCCTCCGGTCCGAGGTCGCCGTCCTCGCCACCGGCGAGGATGAGGGCGGGGGTGCGCAGGACGCCGACGCGCTCGCACCAATCCTCGCGGCTTCCGCCCGCGAGCCAGGCGCGCCAGGCCGCCGGCTCGGCGCGCAGCACGTCGGCGATTGCGGCGTCGGCCCGGTCGGCGGGGAGGGGCGCGCCGACATTCGACGCGACGAAGGCCTCGGCCTCCGACTGCCGAGTCCCGGCGTCGGCGCCGATCCAGGCGATCATCGCCGCGCGACGCTCTTCCTCCATCGGCTCGGGGCTCGGCGGCGAGCCGGCGAGCAGGACGAGGCCGGAGAGCCCTTCGAGCCCCGCCTCGCCATCCTCGGCACGACGCGCCAGGGCGAGGGCCACCTTCGCGCCCATGCTGTGCCCGGCGATGAGCCAGCGTCCCGGCCGCGCGGCGCGGACCTTTGCCGCGACGTGGTCGGCCATCGCCGCCACGTCGTAGCCGGTCACGTCCGCGGCGTCGCCGAAGCCGGGCAAGTCGATCGGCACGCAAACGACATCCGCCCCGAGGCGTTCGGCCGTCGGCGCCCATTCCCGCGCACTGCCCCCGAGGAAGTGCAGGCAGAACAGGGTCGGCGGCGCAGTCGCGGCCGCGGTGGGTAAGTTCAAGATCATCGCAGCGAGATCGCGCGGGACGCGTGGCAATCAAGCGGCCTTAATGCCGCGCTTCGCCCGATGTCGCCCTGCCGCGGTACCGGGTGGCTGCACCTCGGGCCGACCGCCGGAATCGACCCGATCCGCGCGGCACCGTAAGCAGGGAGGTCTGCGATACCAAAGAGTCCGCGATCCGAAAAGGAAGCGAAGTTCGATGATCCCGACCCTCGACCAGGTTCCCGACGGCCTCGCCACCCGCCACGGTCGCTACGCCGACGCGCACATCCGCGCGACCCTGCGGGCCACGGGCACGATCGCCCTCGTCGGTGCCTCGGCCAACCCGGCGCGGCCGAGCTGGATCGTGCTGAAATATTTGCTCGACCGCGGCTACGTGGTGACGCCGGTGAACCCGGGCCTCGCCGGGCAGACGCTGCTCGGGCGCCCGGTGGTCGCATCGCTGGCCGAACTCGGCGAACCGGTCGACATGGTCGAGATCTTCCGCAATTCGGCCGCCGCCGGCGGCCTCGTCGACGAGGCCTTGGCGCTCGACCCGCTGCCGAAGACGATCTGGATGCAGCTGGGCGTGCGCGACGACGCGGCCGCCGCCCGCGCCGAGGCGCGCGGCGTCACGGTCATCATGAACCGCTGCCCCAAGATCGAGTACGGCCGGCTCTCGGGCGAGATCGGCTGGACCGGGGTCAACTCGCGCATCATCAGCGCGAAGAAGCCGGTGCTCGCGGGCAAGGGCGTACAGAAGTTCACCATCGCCCCGCGAGGTGGTGGAATGGATTGAAGCACACCATTCGCGATGGTGCGACGGGACAGGTCCCGGCCTTGCGGTATCTGGATACCACTAGGCTGAACTCCTTCCAGAACATCGCTTTTCGGGTGATGCGGACCTGCGAAACGGCTTGACCTCAGGCGTCGCCCCGTCTATCCACCGGCCAACGCCGCCGCGTCCCCCGACGCGGCGGCGGCTCGTTTTTCGACACACCACCGAGCGCCAACGGAATTCGGCTTATGAAAACCTTTTCGCTGAAGCCCGCCGACGTCGACAAGAAGTGGATCGTGATCGACGCGGAGGGCCTCGTCGTCGGCCGTCTGGCGTCGATCATCGCCCTGCGTCTGCGCGGCAAGCACAAGCCTGCCTACACCCCCCACGTCGATTGCGGTGACAACGTCATCGTCATCAACGCCGACAAGGTGAAGTTCACCGGGCGCAAATACGTCCAGAAGGTGTACTACCACCACACCGGTTTCCCCGGCGGCATCAAGGAGCGGTCGGCCAAGTTCATCCTCGAAGGGCGCTTCCCCGAGCGCGTCGTGGAGAAGGCCGTCGAGCGCATGCTGCCCCGCGGCCCGCTGTTCCGCCAGATCATGGGCAACCTCCGGGTCTACAAGGGCACCAGCCACCCGCACGAGGCCCAGCAGCCGCAGACGTTCGACGTCGGCGTCCTCAACCGCAAGAACGTGAGCGCTTAAGATGGCGACGCTTCAGTCCCTCTCCGACCTCAACCGGTCGAACGCCGGCGGCCTCGAGAACGAGCACGCCGCCCCCGTCCACGTGCAGAAGCTCGACGCCCAGGGCCGCGCCTACGCCACCGGCAAGCGCAAGGACGCGGTCGCCCGCGTCTGGATCCGCCCCGGCACCGGCAAGGTCGTCGTCAACAAGCGCGCCGTCGAGGTGTACTTCGCCCGCCCCGTGCTGCGCATGATCCTGCGCCAGCCGCTCACGGTGGCCAACCGCGTCGACCAGTACGACATCACCGTCACGGTCGCCGGCGGCGGCCTCTCGGGCCAGGCCGGCGCGGTGCGCCACGGCCTCTCGAAGGCGCTGACCTACTACGAGCCGGAACTCCGCGCGCCGCTGAAGCGCGAGGGCTTCCTCACCCGCGACAGCCGCGTGGTCGAGCGCAAGAAGTACGGCCGCAAGAAGGCCCGCCGCAGCTTCCAGTTCTCGAAGCGCTGATCGGCTCATTCGGTCAAAAGAGAAGGCGGCTCCTCGCGGGGCCGCCTTTTTTATTGGTTCGGTCCAATCGCCGACCCGAATCGGTCGAGCTCGCCTTGAGCGGACCGCCCGACAGGTCCCAGCGGGCGCGACTGCCGCGTCAGGCGTGGACAGCCTTCTCCAGCTCCGCCTTGGACATCTTCGAGCGCCCGGGCACCTTCTGCGCCTTGGCCTTCTTCATCAGGTCGGCCTTGGTCTCGCCGGAGGCGGATTTGCGGGCGGCCGCAGCCTTCTTCGCCACGTCCTTCGGCTGCTTCGAGAACTGCTTGCCCTTCGCCGTGTCGCTGCGCTTCTTCTGCGTCGAGCGGTCGTACTGCTCGTCCGAGACGGCCTCGCGCGCCTTCTTCGGCAGGTAGCGTTCCCCGGTCTTGCCGCTTTCCTTGCCGGACTTCGTGTCCCAATCCTCGTCGGTCCACTGCTTCAGGTGGTTGTCGTCGGTCTTCTTGCCGGCGTAGCCGCCGCCGGCCTTCTTGTATTCCTGCGTCGCGAGCTGGGCCTTGCGGGCCGACCACTGGCCGGCCTTTCCACCCTTCTCGCTCTTCGTGACCTTGTCCTTGGTCTTCTCCCAAAGCTTGGGATCGGTCTTTTTCGCGGTCTCGGACATCGTCTTTCACCCATCGTCGTCGATTTTGCCGACAACGGGGGCACGCCCACCGCGTTCCGGCAGCAGCGCGATGGCTTGTTGATGGCGCCCGGCATTGACAGGCCGGCACGCACCGGCCACCTCCCGCACCGCGACACGACGTCCCGGCGGCGGCCGGCTTCGAGGGTGCGACGAGCGATGGCGGGCGAGACCAAAAAGCCGACGGTGTTCATCGATGGCGAGGCCGGCACGACAGGGCTCGGCATCCGGGAGCGCCTTGAGCGCGACGGCAAGGTGGTGCTCCGCAGCATCGCGCATGCCGACCGCAAGGATTCGAGCGTGAAGCGGGCGCTGCTCGCCGAGGTCGACCTCGTGGTGCTCTGCCTGCCGGACGACGCGGCCCGCGAGACGGTGGCGCTCTGCGACGCGCTGCCCGGCGGCGGTCCCCGCGTGCTCGATGCCAGCACCGCCCACCGGATCGCCGGCGGCTGGACCTACGGCTTCGCCGAGATGGCCCCCGGGCAGGCGGAGGCGATCGCCGCCTCGCGGCGGGTCGCCAACCCCGGCTGCTATCCCACCGGCGCGATCGCGCTGCTGCGGCCGCTGGTCGAGGGCGGCCTGATTCCGGCCGACACCTTCGTCAGCATCAACGCGGTCAGCGGCTACAGCGGCGGCGGCAAGAGCATGATCGAATCCTACAAGGCCGGCTCCGCCGCGCCGTTCCTGCTCTACGGCCTCGGATTCGCGCACAAGCACCTGCCGGAGACGCAGACCTATTCCCGGCTCACCGCCCGGCCGATCTTCATCCCCTCCGTCGGCGCGTTCCGGCAGGGCATGCTGGTGTCGATCCCGCTCCATCTCGACGCGCTGCCGGGCCGCCCGTCGGCGGGCGACCTCGAGGACGCCCTCGTGCGCTGGTACGCGGGGCAGCCCCTGGTGCAGGTCGTGCCCGGCGCGACCACCGGCGCCCACAAGGAACAGATCGAGCCGGAGGCGCTCAACGACACCGATCGCCTGGAGCTGCGGGTGTTCGGCTCGGCCGAGCACCGGCAGGCGGTGCTGGTCGCCCGCCTCGACAACCTCGGCAAGGGCGCCTCGGGCGCGGCCGTGCAGAACATCGGCCTGATGCTCGGGCTCGGCGCCTGACCCGCGCCGTCCGCCCGACGCATCGACCGCGCCGCCCGCGAACGATCGGGCGGCTGCGACCAGGAGATCGAACCGCATGACCGAGACGCGCCCACCGCTGCCGCCGTTCGATGCCGGGTCCGCGGCCAAGAAGGCGCGCGGCGCCGAGGACGCCTGGAACACCCGCGACCCCGAGCGGGTGTCGCTGGCCTACACGCCCGACAGCTGGTGGCGGAACCGCTCCGAGTTCCTGGTCGGGCGCCCGGCGATCGTCGCCTTCCTGACCGGCAAGTGGGAGCGCGAACGGGAGTACCGCCTGATCAAGGAGGTCTGGGCCTTCCACGAGAACCGGATCGCGGCGCGCTTCGCCTACGAGTGGCACGACGCGGACGGGCATTGGTTCCGCTCCCACGGCAACGAGCAGTGGGAATTCACCGAGTCCGGCCTGATGCGCCGCCGCGAGGCCAGCATCAACGACGTCGCCATCGCCGCCTCGGAGCGCAAGTTCCACTGGCCGCAAGGGCCGCGACCCGCCGACCATCCGGGCCTCTCGGAGCTGGGCCTGTGATGGCGCTTCGCGGTTCGCCAAGCTTCCTGTAGAGACCTGCGCGTCGCGAAGCCGGCGCGAGAGGATGCCGATGACCGAACTGCCGAACGTGCACGTCCGCGCCGAAGTCCTGTCCCAGGCACTGCCCCACATGCAGCGCTACGACCAGGAGATCGTGGTCATCAAGTATGGCGGGCACGCCATGGGCGACGCCTCCGCGGCCGAAGACTTCGCCGAGGACATCGTGCTGCTCGAGCAATCGGGCGTGAAACCGATCGTCGTCCACGGGGGCGGCCCGCAGATCGGCCGGATGCTCGAGCGGCTCGGCATCCAGTCTGAGTTCCGCGGCGGCCTCCGTGTCACCGACGAGGCCACCGTCGAGGTGGTCGAGATGGTCCTGGCCGGCTCGATCAACAAGCAGATCGTCGGCTGGATCTCGGCCGAGGGCGGCCGGGCGATCGGCCTGTGCGGCAAGGACGGCAACATGGTCCGCGCCAAGCGCGCGACCAAGACCGTGATGGACCCCGAGAGCCGGGAGATGCAGACGGTCGACCTCGGCCTCGTCGGCGAGCCCGAGCACGTCGAGCGCGGCGTGCTCGACGCGGTGCTGAAAGCCGAGCTGATCCCGGTGCTGGCCCCCGTGGCCTACGGGGCCGACGGCAAGACCTACAACGTCAACGCCGACACCTTCTCGGGCGCCATCGCCGGGGCGCTCCGTGCCAAGCGCCTGCTGCTCCTCACCGACGTGCCGGGCGTGCTCGACAAGGACAAGAACCTGATCCCGGAGCTGACGGTCGAGGATTGCCGGCGGCTCATCGCCGACGGCACCATCACCGGCGGCATGATCCCGAAGATCGAGACCTGCATGTACGCGATCGATCAGGGCGTCGAGGCGGTCGTGATCCTCGACGGCAAGGTCAACCACGCCGTGCTGCTGGAACTCTTCACCGATTACGGCGCCGGCACCCTGATCCGCCGGAGCTGACGGCACAACCCCGCATCGTGCGCGCCCGGATCTTGCTTGGAATCCGGGTGCGCACATCCTGCCTTGCGGTCATCTCGGAGACCGGACATCTCGGACAGAACAATAACCGGCGAGAGCCACGTGACGGCGGACGACGCCCGCGGCTTCGAGGCCGTCGACACCTGGGTGTTCGACCTCGACAACACGCTCTATCCGAGCGACGCGATGGTGTGGCCGCAGGTGGACGAGCGCATCACGCTGTTCGTCATGCAGCTCTACGGCCTCGACGGGCTGTCTGCGCGCGCGCTGCAGAAATACTTCTACCACCGCTACGGTACGACCCTGAAGGCGCTGATGGTGGAGGAGGGCGTCGATCCGCACGCCTTCCTCGACTTCGCGCACGACATCGACCACGCGACGATTCGGCTCGATCCGGCGCTGGGCGACGCGATAGAGCAGCTGCCCGGGCGCAAGCTCATCCTGACGAACGGCTCGCGCAAGCACGCCGAGAACGTCGCGAAAAGCCTCGGCATCCTCGACCACTTCGAGGACGTGTTCGACATCGCCGCCGCCGACTTCGTGCCGAAGCCCGAACGCGCGACCTACGAGCGCTTCCTCGCCCAGCACGCGGTCGACCCACGGCGCGCGGCCCTGTTCGAGGACATCGCCCGCAACCTCGTAGTGCCGCACCAGATGGGCATGGCCACCGTGCTGGTGGTGCCGTCCGCGATCGACCCCTACCGCGAGGCCTTCGAGCAGGAGGCGGTGCGCGAAGCCCATATCGACCACATCACCAACGACCTCGCCGCGTTCCTGCGCCGCTGCGTCCTTCCCGTCGCAAAGGATGCCGCGTGAGCCTCGTCGACGCGCAAGCCCTGAGCGCCGCGAAGGCGCCGAGCCTCGTCGAGATCGAGGATCTGGCGCACGCCACCTTCGCGGCGCTGCCGGCCGCGTTCCAGGCGCTGGCGCGCGACGTCCGCATCGTCGTCGACGACTTCCCCGACGACGAGACGCTGTCCGAGATGCAGTGCGAATCGGAGTTCGACCTGCTCGGCCTGTTCCGCGGCGTCGGCTTGGCACAGGCCGGCGAGACCGTTACGGGCCAGATGCCGAACACGGTCTGGCTCTACCGCCGGCCCCTGCTCGACTACTGGGCCGAGCACGACGAGACGCTCGGCCACCTCGTCGCCCACGTGCTGATCCACGAGATCGGCCACCATGTCGGGCTGTCGGACGCCGACATGGCCGGCATCGAGGCTGCCGCCGACCTTTGAGACCGGACCTCATGGGTCCTGACCCATGAGACGAAGTTCAAGGCGTCGGCGGCTCGCCCAGGGGCGGCAGCTTCAGGCGGCTCACCTTCGGGCGGCGGGTGCGGAACTGGCCGCGCTCGATCGCGACGAAGACGAGGATGGTGATGGCCAGCGTCGTCAGCCACCACACTACCGTCAGGCCGACGCCGATGCAGGCGATGGTGAAGGCAGCGGCGAAGCCCGCCATCGCCCCGGGCACCAGCAGCGGCACGTTGCGGCCGGCGCGGCGGACCGAGGCGTAGAGGGCGTAGGCGGCGGCCAGCGCCCCGACGACGCCGAGCTCGTACCACATGGCGAACAGCGCGGTGCTCGGCGCGTTCACAGGGATCAGCCCGAAGACGCGCCCGCGCAACGCCGTCTCGAATCCGTGGCCGGTGATGAGCCTGACCGGCTCGGTGGTCACGATCCGCTGCCAGCTCTTCAGCGTCAGCACGCCGGGGCTCAGGGGGCCGAACAGGGCGGCGCCGACGGGTCGGGCGAGAAACGGCAGCAGCGGCGCCACCGCGAGCAAGCCGGCGGCGATGCCGGCGGTGAGGCCGACGCCGAGGCGCGGCCGGAAGCTCGTCACCGCAAAGGCCAGCGCCCCGATCGCGAGCGCCGCGATCTGCCCGACATCCGGCGAGACCGCCAGCGCCACGGCCACCACCACGGCGAGGCCGAGCGCCTCCCGGTCGCGGCGACGCGAGCGCAGCCAGGCCACCGCGGGCCAGACCAGCAGGGCGAGGAGGGTGAGGCCGCGGTCGAGGGCGTTGTCGTCGTCCGGGACGCCGCGCATCAGGCTGTCGCCGAACAGACCGAGCATGATGGCGACGATCGCCGCCGCGGTGACACCGAGCGGCAGCAGGTAGAGGTTGGCCGAGCGCATCCGGTCCGGCAGCGCCATGTAGCCGGCCAGCGTCAGCAGGATCGTGGCGACGAGGTTGGCGAACCGTTCGGAGGCGGGGCCGGGGAACGGCGTCCAGACCAGCGACAGCGCCATCCAGGCCAGCACGAGGAGGCCGGCGAGGAAGGCCGGGGCGCGCAGAAGCCGGACGCCGCTGGCGCGCAGCGGCCGTTGGCGGCCGTCGATGGCGCTGGCGAGGATCAGCAGGGCGACGGAGATCGGGGCGAGGATCACGGTCGCGCGCCGCGCCACCTGCGCCACCACCGGAAGGATCACGAACAGCCCGAAGAACCCGACACGGCGCAGGAGCGCGGCCGCATCGAGCGCGGGGTCGATCGTCTGGGTGGATGGGCGCGCCATGGTGCGACTCGGGAACCAGCGTGACGGTTGCGTGTGCCGGAAAGCCCGGCCGCGCCCGTCCTCGATGTCTCGCTTAAGCAAGCCGCGCGCTAGGGGCTGTAGACGCCCGGCCACACAGAGGCGCCGACGTCGCCCGCCGTGATCGCGCCGACGCCCGTTTAAGCCGTCGTGACCGCGGTCCGCGGCAGGCGGCGGACCACGCGGCGGCCGACGTCGGAGAGCACGCGCCAGCCGCCCCAGGCGGCCAGGAAGCCGAGGAGACCGGCGACGATCCCGTCGGTGGTGGTCGGGAGGGCCGGGTCGTAATCGCGGTAGGTGGCGCGGGCGAGCGGAACGTCGGGGTCGCGGATCACGGCGGCCAGCCGCCCGAGGGGGCTCGCCGCGTCCGCCAAAGCCTGCTGCTGCGCCGAGAGCCGTTCCAGCCGCTCGATGTCGTAGCGCGCGGCCTCGCCCCGGCGCGCGACCAGGGTGTCGGGATTGGTGCGCAGGCGATCGACGGCACCTTCGCGGGTGTTGCCGGTGGCCTTGGCGTCCGATTCGAGCGTCGCGACCTCGCGCTTCAGCTCGTCCAGGGCGCCGCCGAGGCGCTGGGCGTATTGCTGGGCGAATTCGGGGCCCTGCGCCGCCAGCCCGCCGCCGAGCAGGCCGAGGGCGAGGCCTAGGGTGCGGAAGACACGGAACACGGGGCATCCTCGTCGTGGTGGTCGTGGCAGAAGAGCACGGTGGCGGCGGCAGTTCCAGAACCCGACCGCAATCAGGCGGGCAGGGTCAGCAGCCCCGCCGCCCCGTCGACGCATCCGAACGCCAGCCGCCCGCCCTTCGCGTCCCAGGCCAACGCCGAAATCCCGCTGCCCTTCACCGCCGGGCGGACCAGCAGTTCGGAGGCGTCGGTGAAGCGCACGAGCAGGATGCAGCCGTCCTCGTAGCCCATGGCCAGCACCAGGGCCTTGGGGTGGAAGGCGACGCGGGAGACGCGGGCCGGGCGCACGCCGCACTCGCGTGGAGCCTTGCCGGTGGGGCCTTCCTTCGAATCGAACGGCCACACGATCGCGGCCTCCGCGCCGCTGGTGGCGAGCCAGTGGCCGTCCGACGACCACGACACCGAGCGCACCTTGGCCGGGTAGCCCGACATCCGCATGTGGCCGCGGTCCGGCTGCAGGCGCCAGCCGTGCAGCGCGTTCTCCTGCATGGTCGAGACGACGAAGCGCCCGTCGGGCGACCACGTCACGTCGATGTGCGAGCCCTTCCACTCGACCATCTCGGCGGGCGTCTCGTGGTTCGGGTACCAGAGCGAGACGCCGTTGTAGTGAGAGGCCGCCAGCCGGTAGCCCTTTGAGGCGAAGGCGAGGCCGCGGGCGGTGGAGGGGGCCGTGAACGTGCGCTCGCGCCCCTTGGCGTCGCGGGCGACCACGGTGCGCCCGGCCGCGTAGGCCACCGACCCGTCGGGATGCAGGGCGAGCGCGTCGATCCAGGCGCCGCCCTTGGCGGTGGCGACCTCGGACAGCGTGCCGTCGGGCCGGAGCGCCACCACGCGCCCGTCGTCGCCGCCGGTGACGAGGCGGTTGCCGTCGCCCACGGCGGCCAGGATGCCGGCCTCGGGATGGGCGGCGAGGCGGCTGGACGTGCCGTCCCGGCTGAGCAGGACGGTGCCGTCGCCGAGGGCCATCCCCAGCGCGTCCTTCAGGAAGTGCGCGGCGACGACGTGGGCGCCGGCCTCGACCGGGGCGACGTGGGTGGTCAGCGAAGCGTTGCTCATCGGGAGACTCGATCAGGACGGGCGCGGGCAGGACAAGGCGAGCGGAACAGGCGTGAAACGGGCTCAGGTGGCGGGCGGCTCGGGCATCATCGTCTGGTGGCGCAGCGCGAAGATCGCGGCGACCAGGGCGAGGAGGCCGGAGACCGCCGCCGGGATGAACAGGGCATAGAGCTCTAGGCGGGCATAGGCCACGGCGCCGCCGAACGCGCCGACGAGGAGCGCGGCCCAGACCGCCCCGTCGCCGACCCAGCCGAAGGGCGGCCCGGTGCGGGTGAGCGCCTGCGCCACCTTCTGCCCGAGGCTGAACAGGGCCCCGGTGACGAAGGTGGTGCCGGCGCGGAACCCCTTCACCTGCGCCAGCACGGCGTTCTGCGAGCCCATCGCCACCGCCATGAAGAACGCGGCGATGCCGAGTTCCGGAATCGCGAGGCCGACCCCGAGGGCTGCCAGGATCAGCAGGGCTTCGTAGCCGAGCACCGCCGGCGTCGCCCAGGGGGAGGGGATCAGGATCGACAGGCCGCTGCCGAGGATCGCGCCGCCGAGGAACCCGCCGATCAGGATCGCCGGCAGCACCACGTGCGCGAAATCCGCATGCCCGAGGAAGACCGAGAGCTGCGTGGTGTTGCCGCTCATGAACGAGGTGTAGAGGCCGCCGAGCCGGACGAAGCCCAGCGCGTCGACGAATCCGGCGAGCGCGGTGAGCACGAGCCCGGTCCCGACCTGCCAGGACCGGTTCACGAAACCCGATCCGGTGCGCGACGCGTCAACCCTTGGTTAACCATTCCCGGCGCCTCGTTCAGGGGCGGGCGAGCAGGGTTAAGGCTTCGCTCACCAAACCTCGGCAATTCGATGCAATCACGGCGAACGCCGGACCGTAGGGCGCCGTTTGTCCTTCGATCCGGCTGCGGGACCTTCGTCCCACGCCGGGTGAGTTGGAGTTGCGTCATGATGTCCTTCGCCTGCGCCGCCTTCGGCCTGCCGAGCTACCTCGACCGCGCGCCGACCACCATCCTGGTGGTCGAGGACGAGCCGTTCGTCTGCGAACTGGCAGCGGAAGCGCTGCTCGACGAGGGCTACCGCGTCCTGACTGCCGCCGACGCCTGGGAGGCCGAGGCGATCCTCGCCCGGGAGACCGTCGACCTGCTCTTCACCGATATCGACCTCGCCCGCAACACGAACGGGATCACGCTGGCCCGGGCCGCGCGGGCGCATTGCCCCTCGCTGCCGGTGGTCTACACCTCCGGCGGCCGCGCCTGCCTCTCGCAGGGCGAGGCGGTCCCCGAATCGGTGTTCGTGCCAAAACCCTACCGTCCGAGCCAGCTCGTCGCGCTGACGAACGACATCCTGCGCAGCCACGCCCACCACGCCTGATCCCGTCCCTCGACGCACGACGCCCGGAACCCTGACGCATGCGCCTCGCTCACGCCGCCCTCCTGATGCTCGCCGCCGGCCTCGCCACGCCGGTCGAAGCCGCCTGCGACGTGAAGGCCGCCAAGATCGAGGAGACGATCGCCCGGAAGAGCGAGCTCCAGGAGGCCGCCAACAAGCAGATGGTGCGCGACCTGCGCACGCTGCGCGACGCGGCGATCGTGCTGGAGAGCTATTCCTACGTCACCGAATGCGAGCGCGTGCTGGAGATCGTGAAAACGCTGGCCGCCGACCCGGAGAAGACGATCGAGAAGGGCGACACCGACGAGGAGAAGGCCGAGAGCCAACAGGAGGCCCGCAAGCCGAAGCCCGCAGTCGAGCCCGCCGCGCCGGCCAAGCCCAAATAAATGTTGCGCGGGTGAGCGCGCCTCACCAGCCGAAGCGGGCGATCCGGGCGAGCTGCGCCTTCCCCGCGGCTTCGTCCCGCCCGAGCAGCGCCACCCGTTCCGACAGGCCGTATGCGGTCGGCGAGAACGGCAGCGACAGGAGCGGGACGCCCTCCGCCCGCGACCGGTTCACCGAGGCGATCAGGCAGGCGATCACCGAGCCGTCCTCCGGCGTGTCGACGCAATCGGCCCGCGGGCTGCCGAACAGCGGCCGGTTCGGAACGCTCAGCAGGATCGTCGTCCCACCGCGCCGGTCGGGTGCCGGCGGCAGGCTGTAGCTGCGCACGAACAGTGCCGGCAGCAGCACGACCAGCGCGAGGACCAAGAGAGCCCTGCGCATGCGCCTAGCCCGGCTCGTCGAAGCGGCTGCGGAAGAACACCTCGCGTCCGGCGCCGTCGATCACCCGCACCGCTTCCGCCGGTCCGACCGAGCGCTGCGGCACGCGGGCCCGGGCGAATAGGCGCAGCGCACGCTCCTGCGCCCCCTCGAGCCCGGCGCTGCGCACCGAGATCCGGGTCTGGACGTCACCCGGCTCGGGGCCGAGGACTTCGATGTGAAAGGTCTCGCGCACACCAGTGCCTCTGCCCTAACTCAATCCGATCGTCCACCGCCGCGAGGGCGCCGCCCGTGAACCCCGTGAAGATCGCCGCCGCGGTCGCCGTCTGCGTTCTGCTGTTCTGGCTCGGCCTGCGCATCACACGCACGATGGTCGACCTCGGCATCCGCGCCGGCCACGCCGAGGCGCGCCGCCGCGAGGAGGAGGAGCGTTGAGGCCTTACCAAACCGGCGCGGGCGCCGTGCCGTAGGCCTCGGCCATGCGCGCGATCGCCGCGAGCTTGTCGTCGAGCGCCGACCAGTCGTCGGACGCAGCGATCGGCGCCCACAGCGCCTCGACCTCGTCGATCAGCAGCGTGCAGGGTGTGCGGTCGGCGAAATAGGGATGGGCGAGGCCGGCGCCCGGCGCCGACGCCAGGCCCTCCAACGCCGCGCGCACCGGGGCGAAAGCGTCGCCGGCATAGAGTGCAGCCGAGGGGCTCGCCGCGGCGCGCTCGCCGCTGGCGATGCCGCCGTACCAATCGAAGAAGGTCTGCTCGAACGGGGCGTGGCTCTCGGCCAGGAAGCGCCAGAAGGCGCCGACCAGCCGATCGGTTTCGTCCTGGCCGGCCTTCGCGAGCCCGAGCCTGGCGAACAAGGCCTCGGCGAAGCCCTCCTGCAGGGCGGGCCCAAAACCCTTCAGCGCCGCTTCAAGGTCGGCCTGCGGCGCCAGCGTCAGCAGGCAATCCGCCAGCCGTGCGAGGTTCCAGTACAACGCCTCCGGCTGGCGGCCGAAGCTGTAGAGCCCTTGGCTGTCGAAATAGGCGGCCGTGAAATTCGGATCGTAGGCCGGAAGCCAGCGCCACGGCCCGTAATCGAAGCTCTCGCCGGTGACGTTGATGTTGTCGGTGTTGAGCACCCCGTGGACGAAGCCCGCGGCCGCCCATTGCGCACCCATCCGCGCGACCCGTCGCACGACCTCGGCGAGGAAGGCCACCGCCCGGTCAGCCGGCGCCTCGCGCCAGAGGTCGGGCATGTGCGTCGTGATGGTGTGATCGAGCAGCCGCTCGATGTTCCTCGGCTCGTCGAGCGCCAGGAACCGCTGGAAGCTGCCGATGCGGATGTGGCCGTGGCTCAGGCGCACAAGCACCGCGGAGCGGGTGGGGGAGGGCTCGTCGCCGCGCTCCAGCGCCTCGCCGGTCTCGATCAGGCTGAAGCTCTTGGAGGTGTTCACGCCCTGCGCTTCGAGGAGCGCGGTGGCCAGCACCTCGCGCACGCCGCCCTTCAGGGTCAGCCGGCCGTCGCCCGCCCGCGACCACGGCGTGGTGCCGCTACCCTTGGTGGCGAGGTCGAGCAGGCGCCCATCGCGCAAATCGTGCAGCTGCGCGTAGAGGAAGCCGCGCCCGTCCCCGAGCTCGGGGTTGTACGAGCGGAACTGGTGGCCGTGATAGCGCAGGGCCAGCGGCGCGGGGAACGAGCCGGGCAGGGGCTCGAACCGGCCGAACCGGGCGATCCACTCGGCGTCCGTCAGCCCGTCGAGCCCGACGCGGGCGGCCCAAGGACGGTTACGGAAGCGCAGGATCGTCTGCGGGAAGCGGGCGGCCGCGACCACGTCGAAGAAGTCGGCGCCGAGGTCGGCATGGCGGCGCGAGGGCCGCACCTCTTGCGTTGGACGGTCTGACAAGAATGAACCCTCGCTCGGTTCCGGCATTCGGAGAGCACTCATAGCGATAAGCACGCCCGGCGCGATCCGTTGCGGGATGATCCGGAACGCCGGGACGCGCCACAGAAAAAACCCGCGCCTCGGCCGGAAAGAGGGCGTTGACACCGCAAGCCGCCGTTCCCTATACCGCCGATCTCCGAACCGGCCGCCTGCCTACGCAGACGGCCGCGGGCTGGGGCGGGGTAGCTCAGCTGGTTAGAGCAGAGGAATCATAATCCTCGTGTCGGGGGTTCGAGTCCCTCTCCCGCTACCAAAGATTTCGCCTGCTAGGTCAAGCACTTAGCAGGCTTTTTCATGGCTCTTTGAGCTGCTAGAAGATGGCTTTATGCGTTAGCTCAGTGCTAGTGCAGTGCTGGAAAAAGCCCTTTCGGCTTAAGGCTTTGGTTCCTGTTGCTGGAACACGCTAGCGCACTTCTAGCGCAGTCATCCGCACCGCAGTAACCAGACAGGGCGCAATTTGAGCACCCCAGGCAGCCCCCAAACTGAGCGCTATCAGCTGTTCCAACGCACGGGCAGCACCAAGTGGCAGATGCGGTTCAGCATCCGCGGGCAGGGGCAGATCAAGCGATCCCTGGACACCAGCGATCGTGCTCAAGCTGAACGCAAAGCCGATGAAATTTGGTACGAGGCCACGTATCGGGCCAAGCAGGGCCTCAGCGCGAAGGTGCACACGTTCGAGGCGGTGGCCGAAGAATTCATCGAGCTGATCCACCGGGAGGTGGAGCGAGGGGAACGCCGAGCCGATCAGGGTCGCAGCGAACCCAGCATGATTCGCCGTTTTTTCGTGGGCTATTTCGGCAGCCGACCGGTTGATGGCATCACGGACACCGATCTGGAACGCTACGCGGAGTGGCGGCGCACCTATTGGACCGAAGGCCCCGGCAAGCTCATCACGCACATTGAATATGAGCGCGCGGGTCACCGGCTGCGCCGGCCCGTACGCCGAGCAGCACCCTCGGTGAGCCGTCAACGAGGAGAGGCCGTGGTGCTGCGAGCCCTGCTGCGGCAGGCTGTAAAATGGGGCTATCTCAAAACGCCTCCTGAGATCGCCATCAAGATTCGGCGCAAACAGGACAATCGCCGACCCAGCTTCGAGCCCGATGAGTTCGCCAGGCTGGTGGAAACCAGCCTCAGCCGGCTCACCGATCCCATCATGGAGGGCACGGGCGCAGAGGTAAGGAGCAGCGACAAGCGGCGCTGGCGGATTAAACGGCTGGACGATCACACCCGACGAGATCGCACGGTGCTCCACGCGTACGTGATGATCGGCGCGTTCTCGGGCCTTCGCCCCACAGAGATGTACAACCTCACCTGGGGCGACATCCTTGGCTACCGAGCTGGGAGGGGCAAAGGCATCACGCAGCGGGACATCCGGCTCAAAGCTCGGGGCAAAGGCATGAGCGGCACTGCGATCCCGCACACCGCGGCGATCCCGTGGTTCGACACCCTATGGATGCTGTTCGAGCGCAGTATGCAGCGTGAGCCCCTTGATGGCGATCCGGTGTTCGCGAGTGAGCAGGGCAAACGAATCAGCTCGATCGCCAACGGCTTCACCGAACTGCTGAAGGCGGCGGATCTGGAGCGCGATCACCGGGGCATCAAACGCACCCCTTACTCGCTGCGCCATTTTTACATCACGCAGCAGCTCACGCACGGAGCTGAGGTCACAGACATAGCCCGCAACTGCCGCACCTCGCTCGCCATGATCGACAAGCACTACGGGCAGGTGCGTCTGGAGCGCGTGGTAGACCGGCTACGCCCGGAGTGGACGCGCACATGACGTTTAACTTTTGCACGGGACGGAATAATTTTACTTACAAATATATCAATAAACAAATGCAATAATTAGCATTTGCTGATACGGGACACTCCAGCATCCCGCACCCTTTCGACAAAATATTATGCGTCCACGGCCAATTCTCGTCCAATTAGCTCTGCTACGAGATCTCCACGTCGAAAAGTTGCCGACAATTTCTGCAAGCTCTGCTCTTGGTCCCCGCAAAGATTTTTTATGGCCTTCCCAAGCTGTACGAGCGCTCTTTGGAAATAAATTTCACCTTTTTCTTCCAGAATTGATCTTGCCTGCTGAAATTTTAGGTGGTTCAGCTGCCCGAGATCAACACCCAAATCATTCAATAGATAAATCCCCATCAGCATAGCGATAAATCTGGATCCATACTGAAGATAATCGGGCGAACCCTCGGGGGGTCTTTTACGTTTGTTTTCTGCAATTCGAAGTATGAGAACAGAAATAATTGCTTGGGTACCGTTCAACCCGACCGTAAAAATCTGCTCATAAAGCTTGCCGAAATGCTCAGTAGTCATAAATCTCGCCTGATGTGGCCGCTGTCTCCATATAGCCAGAACAGCTTCTGCAACAGTAGTATTTGTAATTTCCGTCGCCGATACTCCATCTGCTCTTTTTCTTCTATATGTGTATCCCAAAGAAGAAATCATTTCCTCCAAGTTTTTTTGTATAAGATCATTGGATTTTAAGTCTTTCAGATCGACTGGATTTTGATTATTTGTAGCGCGAGTGATCTTTTGTACAAGATCCTCATCGTCGTCGGGAAGCTCGTAAATTCTGACTAAGACATGAGCACTCGCAATCTCAGGCCCAATTTCATCCAACATGTGAAGTATAGTTCGAGATGTTTGGCCGCCATTGACTATTTGGACAGACTTAAGATTTACAAGATAGTCTCGATCCGCAAATCCGTTGTAACCGAATTTATTGCAAATGATTGTTACGCCGTTGTTGTAAAAATAAAACCTCGGCCTCTGTTGATTGTCTCGGAGTGTCGCGGCAATTTCTTCGTTTACCCGCCCTGAGAGACCAAGATACCTCCTGATGTTGCGCTCTAATAACGCGTCACCGTGTTTTTTAAATAAATTAGCGAGCTCGATTACTGACATTCGGCCAATCATTGCCCGCATAAAAGGATGATCTTCGACTATCGCTTTTCCAGATAGCTGTAACTGCGCCTCGACTGCAACTTTTGCGCGCATCAGATGCCGAAGCTCATCAGGACCGATATGCTCCCATTCAACTAAGTCTCTAAATCCAGCAGCCTCGATACGCTGCTGAGCTTCGTTATTCCACTTAATACCATTGTTACATAGAATTGCTCTTATTTTTGGATAGTCACCTTCAGCAATGAATGATCTTATTTCTTCAATACGTTTCCTCAGACGATCGTTTGCGGTAAATGCCGAATTAGGATTAAAGAGAATCTTGATAGCTTCAATAAGTTTTGTCACACCAGTTTCTGGAAAATTTGCATCGCCTTCCAAGTTTTGTTTGTATTTACCTTGTACAAGAGTGACCCGAAACTCACCCTCTACAGGCGTGGTACGGTACAAAGCATCAACACCAAAATCCGAACCGCCCTCTACTACTCCATCTAAGACTTCCTCGTCTGTTAACCCAAGCGCTACTCCAGCCACCACGCAGACAAAAGCAGCAGATTTTAATTTATGAGGATCATTCTTGATACCAATTTCAATTTTTAGCTTTTCTTCGAGATCATGAGCTTTTTTCATCACTCTTTGATCGACGACCTGAACATTTAGAGGATTAGCTGTCATCGATTTTTCCATTAGAGTGATAAAGATTGCGGATATTTTTGGTATTCCTTAGATATTGGTATGTTGAAATAACTCTTATTTTTCTTACCCTTCGGGCAAGATGGAAAATTAGGACATGACCAGGATATTTCGTTCTGGAAGGGAAATATTTAGTCTCATCAATTATTGCCTTACTACAAGCTAAATTACAACTTCTCAACAGCTGCGCGCATCATATCGTCGTTAACATCGATATACCGTTGTGTCGTCGATAGATGACGATGCCCCGCGAGCATCATGATAGCCTTCGGCGAGATCCCAGCATGAGCTAATCTCGTGATGAACCATCGGCGCCCGCTGTGGCTTGAACCGCCATCTAATCCCGCCATACCGTACCATCCCCGCATGAGCTGGCACAGCGTGTTCCCGCTGAACGCCGAGCGCTTGTGGGTGATGAGTACGGACTGTGAGAGGTCCGGGGGCTCAGCGAGCATGCCCCGGTACAGCTCCACCTCTCTGCGCAGCCGAACGTTCAGGAACACCACGCGGGCATGGCCGCCCTTGGTAACCGCTGCGCTGAGCCGCAGCTGCTCGCGTACCTTGCCCTCGCCATCCAAAAGATCGCTCCAACGCAGCGAAGCTATCTCTCCTACCCGCAACCCAGCCAGGTAGCTCAGCAGGAGAGCAATCCGGTTCCGTGCGCCAAACTTGCCCTGGCTCACCACCGCCGTAAGCCGCCGGAACTCGGCCTCGGTTGGCACCCTCGCTTGCTTCATCACGACCTCATGTTTTGCGCGGATCAGCGACAAAGCATGATGTTTCCAGATACGCATCAAAGCGAGCGAACCTTTTAGCTCATAATATACAAGCACTTAATGCAAAACATCATAAAATGTACATTTTATGATGTTGTAGACGGCGTTGAAGCTCAGCTTTTCCAACCTGCGTAGCCACCAGACGCAGCTGCGGTGACGGCGTACACCGGCTGCTTGCGACCCAGATCTGCCGTAGAAGTCGCTTCGCCACGATCCAAGAAGCGGTCGTTCATCGGTGAACGGATCAAGGAGTCGCCTGTTGCAACGATGAGTTTCATTCCTCTGTCCGGTAAGCTCCCAACCCGGGACGTCCGTCTTTCTTAGCGGTCAAGGTTTGCAGGTCCCGCCCTACGACCGTTGGGATGAGCGAATGGCCTCAGCCCGATGCTAAAGCCGAGACTGGTGTGCGGAGCGGGGAGTACGTCGCGCGGTAGCTGCGCGGCCCAACCAAGGGAAGCAGGAGGTTTCTGGCCCAGGCCGGCATCCGTGCAGTCCGCGAAAGGCGATCGGTCATGGCTTGGACATGGGCCACGCGGGGCCGCCGCAGCGCCTCGTACTCTAGGCCGACCATGTCCCAGTCCATCCGCTCGGCAAGCAGCGTGGCCAGCACCACCGCATCCTCAAGAGCGAGGGCGGCCCCTTGAGCCCAGACCGGTGCAGTCGCGTGGGCAGCGTCTCCCACGAGCGCCACCAGGTTCCGAGTCCAACTCGGAATGCGAACCTCTTCGAGGGGGGAATGATAGAGCGCGCCGGGCTGGGCCAGAACCGCATCGAGGGTATCGCGGACGAGACGTGGGAACGACGCGAAGACAGTCCGGAAGCCGGCCAAGTCCCGTGCTCGTTCGCCGGCTTCGGGTACGGAGACCCAGCCGTAGACCTCGCCATGGTCGACGGGAATGAGGAGGAACAATCCGTTTGATCCAGCCCAAAGCGTCCATGCGTCAAGGCCTGGGTTCGGCGCCATGAAGCGCCAGCTCGCTGGGGCAAGCATCGCCGCTCCGAGCGCGGAAGCGCCGAACGTGTCACTTCGAACCCGCGAGTGGACACCGTCGGCGCCAACGAGGAATCCGCCGGTTTCGGCCGTCCCATCCTGAAGCTCGACCGCGACGCCTCTCGGCATCTGCCGGACGGCGCTGATCTCACATCCCGGCCGGAGATCGGTCGGGGGAAGATCGAGCGTCAGGAGGCGCAGCAGGTCGGCGCGACGCACACAACGCGGGCACGCTTCTTCCCTCCAGAACGCCGCCTCGTCGATACCGAAGAGGAGGCGCCCGCTCTCGGTGCGGTACTCGCGCCGACGGACGGGTGAGCCGATGTTGCGCAGGGCTTCGCTCAAGCCGAACTGGCCGAGGGCTTGGACTGCGTTCCCCGGCAGGTTGATGGCGAGGCCCGCATCGGCCGGCGTCGGGCGCCGCTCCAGGGTGAGCGAGGGAATGCCCTGTCGCTGCAGCGCTCGCCGCATGGCAAGTCCAGCGATACCGCCCCCGGCTATAAGCACCCGGCCCGCTGCGCTGTCGTCCATGCTGTTTCGCCTCGTTACCTGGCCCGTCGTCATCGTGACCGCGGCGTCGTCAAGCGCAGGGCCATGCTGGAGAAAACACCATCCTTGCGGATCAGCCCGTGCATCAGCGCGGCACCGAGATGGGCGAGGATGAGACCGAACAAGGTGTAGGCAAGCACCGTGTGAAGCGGACGCAGCCAGGCGTAGATCGTGGGATCGCGCGGCAAGATCGGTGGGAGCACCACCGCGCCGCCGAGCCCGATGGGGTACCCGGCCGCCGACAGCATCGCCCAGCCGATCAGCGGCAACCCGAGCATCAAGCCGTAGAGCAGGATGTGCGAGGCGTGCGCCGCCTGTCGCTGCCAGCCCGGGAGGTCGGCCGGCAGTTCGGGCGGCGGATGGCGCCAGCGGTTGACGAGGCGGAGCCCTGCGAGGATCAGGATGCCGATCCCGAGGGGACGGTGCAACGCCACGAGGGCGTCGTAATGCGCCAGAGAGGTCACCATCGCAACGCCAATGAACAGCATGGCTAGGATCATGCCGGCCATGGCCCAGTGCAGCAGCCGGGCCGGTCGGTTGAAGTTCATGGTGTCGCTCACAATCCGGCTCCTGCAGCGGGGACATCGTGGACGGCGCTCGGGGCCTTCGGCTCGCCGGCGCGTCGCGTGAAGGATTGCGCGTAGGCTGCCGAGCGCGCGCTGAGCAGCGGATCGTCCGATCCCGCGATGCCGGCGGGCAGGACCAGGGGGTCGAAGTTTACATCGCGGCAATTGCCGCTGGCCTCCGCCTCCGTTGCGGTCACGATCACGGTCCCGAGGTCGACGCTCGTCCGCTCGGCCGGCCAGGGACGCGTCGCGTCCGCCGTGGGATCGCCTGCTTCGCCGAGGGTGGCGAGGAGGTGCCACCGCACGGGCACCCGACGGACCGAGGACTCGAACTCGTCGAAGAGGTAATTCTTGTCCGCGCGTGCGGTCTGGGCCGCACTCTCGGCTGTGGCGGCCTGCTCCGGCACGAACGCCCAGCGAACGGGCGTTTCCATGCCGTCTCCGGCCACGAACCGGAAGGCGTTCAAGCCCCGGAAGGTGTCGTCGGCGAACCCGGAAGTGATCGTGCGCGCCTTGATCAGGGCCGCCGCCGTCGCGCTCTCGGGGTTCGCGGCGAAGAAGGCTTTGAGTGCCTCGGGATCGGGCTTGCCCGTGGCCGGATCGGGCTTGGCGGCGAGGAGCTGGGCGTAGAACGCCTCCGGGATTCGCACCGGGAAGACCGGGATGTCGTTGTTGCCGGTGCGCCATTCCTCGCCGTCGTGAAGCTGGAAACGGAGTGCGAGGCTGCGGACCGTGGTCGATGCATCCGCTGCGTAGGGCTGGCCGCCCGCGAGGGCGATGCGTCCGGTGACCGGGGTGACCTGGCCCGCCGCGAACAGCGACGCCTTCGACAGGCGCTCGCCTCGGCCGGTGCTCTCGAAGCGGCCGACTATGCAGAGCCCCTTGGCGTGGTTGCGCCGGAACCCCGGATGCGGGCCGTTGACCCGCTCGAAGCGGTCGACGATCCGCGCCTGGGTCAGGGCGTCCGGAGAGAACCAGCCGCCGACATAGGCGAAGGCCCCAGCGGCGCCGACGACAAGCCCTCCGATGGCACCGAGCCGCAGGATGACGGCGCGCGGGTTCAGAGCCGGACTAGCGCCGGTGAGGTCGTTGAGGAGGGACATAGCTGGCCTTCAGATCTTCTTCGCGGTGGCGCGCCGGATGTCATTGGCGAGCGGGTGAAGGACCGCCGGGTCGGCTGCTCCCACGAGGCTGTAGCCGAGCCCATCCTGAGCCCAGGCGTAGCCGTTCGACGTCCCGGAGGTGTGCGGCTGCATCGGCGCGTCGCCGGGCACGGACATCGGCCGCATCAGCATCACGAAGCGCGCGCCGTGCCCGTCATCGTACATCAGCAGGCCTGCTGGCCCCTGGGCCGTTGCGACAAGGCGCCCGCCCATAAGGTGATAGCCGGAGCCGCTGAGGTCCGGCACGCCCACCGGCTGCTTCAGCCGGGCCGAGAACCAGCCGGCGAGTTCGTCCCGGTCGGCGGCAGCGAGCTCGACGGGCCGGGTGTGGTCCGGAGCATAGACCGCGTAGTTCATGCTCGCCGCCTGGGCCAACGCCTCGATCCCAGTCGGCACCGGTGAGACCGCATCGCGCAGGCCCCAGCCTCCGACGCCGCCGAGGAGAAGAAGCAGCCCGGCCGCCATTGCCTGCCAGACGGGACGTTTCGGGCGACGGCGTGCTTCGACGATCCGCGGCAGGTTCAGCTGGGCAGGAACCGGCTCGGCGGCGATGGGAGCAAAAGCGGCCCGCATCTCCTCGCCGAGAGCGACGAGGCGGCCGACCCGTGTTCGCGCCTCAGGATGTTCGGCGAGATAGGCTTCGACCTCGCGCTTGCGGGAGGCATCCAGCCGCTCGTCCACGAGGGCCTGGAGATCGTCGTCGCTGATGGGACGCATGGTCATTTCACCCTCCGCAGAAGCGGGCGCTTGGCGGGAACGGCGGCGTTGGTGCCGTCCATGAGCTGGAGCATCCGGTCTCGGGCCCGTGACAGGCGGGACATCACGGTGCCGCTCGGGATGGCAAGGATTTCTGCCGTTTCGGCGTAGGACAGGCCCTCCACCGTCACGAGCAGGAGGACGCTGCGCTGCTCCTCCGGCAGTGCATCGAGTGCGCTCATCAAGTCGCGGTGGCGCAGGCCGCTCTCCTGTGTGGGTGCCACAGCGAGGTTGGCTTCCGCCGTATCTTCGATGGGCATGTGCGCACCTCGCCGCGCGCGCTGGCGCATCTGCGTCACGGCGAGGTTGTGGAGGATGGCGAAGAGCCAAGTCCGCGTGTCTCCGTCCGCCTGACGCTGGTGCCAGCGGCCGACAGCCCGTTCCAGGCAGTCCTGCACGAGATCGTCGGCGTCGGTGGGATTGCGCAGGAGGGCGCGGGCATAGCGGCGCAGGGCCGGGATCAGCGGCTCGATGAGGCGCATCATGTCCGTCATGTCCGATCTCCTGGCATGGGCGGGCCCCCTCCGTGTGCAAGCCAAACGATGTGAGCCTGCTCTGGGCTCGGCTTCGGAGGCATGGACGCTGCCAATCCGGGATTATTCCACGCACGCAGCGATCTTTTTCAGACCCGCATGACGTACCCATGCTCGGTGATGTGGCTAGGACCACGAGCATCAAGATTTTTCGACGCGACCTGGAATAAGTAGCCGAAGACGTCGTCTGTCCGGCATCCCTGCTTGACGCTGTTGGATCGAGCAGGACCCATCGGAGATATGACGTGACGATGCTCAAGACTGTTTCGGCCCTCGCTTTCGCGTCTGCCTGCACCCTTGTCGCCTTGACCGGAGCCTCCCAGGCCCGGACTGTTTCCCATCCCACCGGGGACCCGACGACCACGGGCTCGGTTCTACCGCAGGCGCGCTCAGCCTACTGGCTCGGCGGAATCGACACCGACAGCGGCAATGCCCGGAACCCAGCCTTGCCGGGCTACGCTCAGGCCCGCGGCCAGGAGACCGGCGGACCCGCACGTGAGCTGATCCCGAACTGAAATTCACGCCTTTCGCAGGGCACTAGTCTCGAATCGATCAAGTGCTCTGCAAACAGATTTGTTGGCATCTACGCCATCGACTTAATCGGCACGATATCCTGAGGCTGCTTGGTCATGCCTAACGAAAAGATCATGTTTATCGGTGTGCGGGCCGCAGCAGCTGTCGCGCTAAGTTTACAGACAACAACCAAGCTGCTTGCCCAAAACCGCCAACCGGTCGGCGGAGCGTTCATGAACAGCTACACCTCCGATCCATACTTCGATCCGAAGTCGGCATATTCGCAACGTCGCTCGTTGGGCGACCTCGGAGTACAGCCGCTGGAGGCAATCCGCGGCGCGCCTGAAAGCGGTCGTTCAGCCAATGATTGGCGTGCATCTGGCGAATTTAGTCTCGGACGAATATGCCTCGTTTTCGGCCGTTCCGCTTGTACTGGTTCATTGGCGGCCTGATGTGGAACTCAGGCCCGGTTAGAGGGTAAGGGGGGCCGCGATGGCTGACGTCCGCCGCATTGGTCTCGTGCTTTGCCCAGACTTCGATTTCATGGGCTTGGCTACCACCTCGCCATTTGCCGTCGCCAACAGATACGTAACTGACACGACCTATGACATCCGTGTCCTGTCGGAGGCCGGTGGCCTTCTTCACTCGGGGTGCGGCCCAGCCGTCGAGACCGAGCGGCTGAGCGATCCGTCCGCCTTCGACACAATTATCGTCGCCGCGGGGATCAGCCTTCCCGAGCCGAGTTCGGATCTCTTCGTTTATCTACAAGAGGCGGCTCGCTCCACGCGCCGCTTGGCCGGCCTCTGCCTCGGTGCGTTTGCCCTGGCCGATGCCGGATTGTTAAGCGGGCGGCGCGCCACAACCCACTGGCGCTATGCGCCTCAATTCCGCGCGCGCTATCCCGACTGTCATCTCGACATCGACAAGATCTATGTCGCGGACGGCAATCTCTGGACGTCCGCCGGCATGGCGGCGGGCATCGATCTCGCTGTCGGCATGGTTGAGCGCGACCACGGCCGGCAAGTCGCCCGTACTGTAGCACGAGGCCTCGTTATGGAGCGCCGCCGGGCCGGGGGCCAGGCCCAGCACTCGGCCCTGCTCGACTTCGACGCTCCAAGCGACCGGATACAAAGCGTTCTCGCCTATGCGCGGCAGAACCTGCGGCTTCCGCTGACAACCGAGGATCTTGCGGCGATCGCCTGCCTCAGTCCGCGTCAGTTCGCACGGGCTTTCCGAGCCGAAACGGGGGTCTCGCCTGCCAAGGCGGTCGAGGTGATGCGCGTAGAGGCCGCCAAGCACATGCTGGAGCAAAGCCGCCTGCCCATTGAGGAGATCGCCGACGCTGCCGGCTTCGCCAACCGCGAGCGGATGCGCCGGGCGTTCCTGCGCGTTCAGGGAGAAGTCCCACGGGCAATCCGTCGGGCGGCTGGACCGCTCGCGGTCGTCTAACCGCTCCGCATGTCCGAAAACGAGGCAATTATGACGTGGTGGGTGCGGAGACCTCTGCGTAAGCATGGCCGTGGGGCCTACTTACTCTCAAGGATTCGTTGCGATGGTCAGCCTGACGATCAACGGTCGCCAATATGCAGTCGACGCCGAGCCCGATACTCCGTTGCTCTTCGTCCTGCGCGACACGCTCGGCCTGACTGGCACGAAATACGGCTGCGGGATTGCTCAGTGCGGGGCCTGTACCGTGCATCTCGACGGTCAGGCGACGCGGTCATGCCAAGTGCCGCTGGAGAGCGTCGGCAACCAGACCGTTACCACCATCGAGGCGATCGAGCAGGACGAGGTAGGCCTAAAGGTCGTTAAGGCTTGGGTCGCATTGCAGGTACCGCAATGCGGCTACTGCCAGTCCGGTCAGGTCATGGCCGCCACTGCCCTGCTGAAGCAGACGCCGCACCCGACCGAAGGCGACATCGCCGACGCGATGACGAACCTTTGCCGGTGCGGAACCTACAACGCCATCGCTGCCGCCGTGCGGCAGGCTGCTGCCTGAGGAGCAAGCCATGATCTCGCTTCTTCGCCCTGCAGCCCCGTCCCGCCGCCGCTTTCTCGTCAGTGCCAGTGGCGCCCTCGTCCTTAGCGCCCTCCTGCCAGCGCGCTTAGCTCGGGCCGAGGCCCAAGGCCCTGCCGAGGGTGCCGGTGCCCTGGCGCCTAAGCCAGGGACGCGGGTGGCCGCCTTCCTGGAGATCCACCCGGACGGTACCATCAGGCTGCTCAGCCCCTTCGTAGAGGGCGGCCAAGGCGTCGCGACGGGCATGGCGCAGATCGTTGGCGAGGAACTCGACGTGCCGCCCTCCCGCTTCGTTGTGGAATGCGCTCCGCCCGGCCCGGACTACGCCGTCGTGAACGGCATCCGCATGACCGGCGGCAGCTTCTCGACCCGGTCAAGCTACGAGACTATGCGCCGCCTCGGTGCCACCGCTCGTGACCTGATGATCCGGGCGGCGGCGGCCAAACTCAAGGTGCAGGACGGCGAACTTACCACCCGCGACGGGGTGGTGATGCATGCGGCCTCGAACCGCTCGCTGTCCTACGGTGATCTCGCAGCCGACGCCCTGAAGCTCAAGCCGAACGAGTCCGTGCCCCTGCGCGACCCGGCGACGTTCCGCTACATCCGCCAGCCGGTCCCCCGCCTCGACGTGCGGGACAAGTCCACAGGCCGCGCCGTCTACGCCATCGATCAGAAGGTCGAGGGCATGCTCTACGCCGCCGTACAGCACGCGCCGCGCCTTGGCACGGAACCAAAGGGCCTCGCCAACGAGGCGGAGGTTAGGGCCATGCTAGGCGTGCACTCAGTCCACCGCCTGCCGGGCGCGGTGGCGGTTGCCGCCGACAGCTGGTGGCGGGCGCGCAAGGCTGTCGAGGCGCTGAAGGTCGAGTGGACGGCGCCGAAAGAGAGCGGCCTCGATACCGTCGCGGCCGACTTCTCGTCCGAGATCATGCTCGCGGCTCTCAAGGCGTCCGCCGATCCGGGCCAAGTGGCCGAAGAGAAGGGCGACGTCGCCGCCGCCTTCGCCAAGGCCACCAAGGTGGTGGAGGCCGATTACGAGGCGCCCTATCTCGCACATGCCCAGTTGGAGCCGCCCTCGGCCATTGCACGCTTTGACGGCGACGGGACCCTCGACGTCTGGCTCCCGAACCAGATGCCAGAGGTATTCCAGACCGTGTCGGCGAAGGTTGCCGGACTGCAGCTTGCACAGGTCCGCATCCACTCGCCGATGCTTGGCGGCTTCTTCGGCCGGCATTTCTTCTACGAAGCCAGCAATCCGTTCCCGCAAGCGATCCTGCTCGCCAAGGCCACTGGGCGCCCCGTGAAGGTGCTGTGGTCGCGGGAGGAGGAGTTCGCCCGCGACGCCGTGCGTCCCCTGAGCTTCAGCCGCTTCCGCGCGGCCCTCGATCCTGCGGGGCAGCCAACGGCGCTTGAAGTGAGGACGGTGGGGGAAGGTCCGATCGGCCGCTACTTCAGCATGATGATGCAGACGCCCGTCGATCCTTCAGCGGTCGAGGGCATCGTCGAGAAGCCCTACGCCGTGCCCAACCGGCGAATGACCTTTACGAAGGTCGCGCATCCGGTGAACATCGCCTTCTGGCGCTCGGTCGGGCACTCGATGAACGACGCGTTCTACGAGAGCTTCCTCGACGAGGTCGCCCAGGCCGGCGGGCAGGATCCGTTCGCGCTGCGCATGGTGTTCCTCCAGGGCAGCGCCCGGCATCGGACGCTGCTTTCGACGGTGGCCGAGATGTCCGGCGGCTGGAAGCGCGGCCCCTATCGTGGCGAGGGTGGGATGCGCGCTCGCGGCCTCGCCATGGCCTCGCCCTTCGGATCTGAGACGGCGACCATCGCGGAAGTCTCGGTGGAGGGTGGGGAAGCCCGCGTCCACAACCTTTGGATCGCGTTCGATCCCGGCAGCATCGTCAACCCGGCCATCGTCAAGGCGCAGGTAGAGTCCGCGGCGGCGCTCGGCCTGTCTTCGGTTCTGTTCGAGCAGATCGTCTACCGGGACGGCGTGCGGCAATCGCAGAACTACGACACCTATCCAGTACTGCGCCGCGAGCACATGCCGAAGGTCCACGTCAGCATCGTCGAGAGCGGCGCGCCGATGGGCGGGGTCGGCGAGCCGGGTCTGCCGGGCGTGCCGCCTGCCGTCCTCAACGCCATCGCGGCGCTCACCGGCCAGCGGGTCCGCGCGCTTCCAGTCGCCAACACCAAGCTCTCCAGCGTCTGATAAGGATATCTTGATGACTCAACACATTGGGACGGCGCTCGTGACGGGCGCGTCCTCGGGAATCGGCGCGGCTTACGCCGACCAGTTGGCTGCCCGAGGCCATGACCTTATCCTCGTTGCTCGCGACAAGGTCCGGCTGCGTGCGGCGGCGGAGCGTCTCGGCCGAGAGGCCGGCGTGACTGTGGAGGTCATGTCGGCCGACCTGACCCAATCAGAGGATCTTGCCTCGGTCCGGGACCGCGTCGCCACGGATGCCGCCCTAAGCGTCCTGGTGAACTGCGCCGGCCTCGGGCCGCTCGGCCCCGCCCTAGACAGCCCCGCCAGCCTCTATGACGGGCTGCTCGACCTCAACGTCAGGGCGCTGCAGACCCTTTCCCTCGCGGCGGCGAAGGCTTTCGGCGAGCGGGGAGCGGGCATAGTGATCAATGTCTCCTCCGCGGTCGCCATCGTCCCAGAGCGCTTCAACGCCCCCTATGCGGCGAGCAAGGCCTTCGTCCTGGCACTGACGCAGGGGCTCGGCGCTGAACTCTCCGGCAAGGGCGTACGGTTCCAGGCGGTGCTGCCCGGCGTCACCCGAACCAACTTCTTTGACCGGACGGGCGCAGATATCGGGCAGATTCCTTCCGAGATGATCATGGAAGCGAGTGACCTCGTGGCGGCAGCCCTAGCCGGCCTCGATGCGGGCGAGACCGTTACGATTCCCTCGCTCCCCGATCTTGGTGATTGGCAAGCGCTCGAAGCCGCCCGGTTCCGACTTGGTCCCAACCTCTCCCGCAGCATGCCGGCCTCCCGGTATGGTCTCGGCTAACGCGCGAACAATTCGATGCCTCGTTGAGTAGGAGTTCGTCCATGCTGCAGGTCGTCGAAGGCGAGCCGAGCGAAGCCGCGCTGACCGCCCATCGTGACCCGGACCAGCCCCCTCTGCCGGGAGGCTGGCGGCAGATCGAGGCATTGCCGGTCGGCCTGTTCGCGGCGGTGATGGGCCTGACGGGACTGAGCGTCGCGTGGCGGCTCGCCCATGCGCGATATGGCTTGCCGTCCTGGGTCGGCGAGGCCATCGCGCTGATAGCCTCAACGGCCTTCCTCGCTATTGCGGCGGGCTATGCTGCCAAGGCCGTCATCGCCCGTGAGGCCGTGCTGGCGGAGTTCCGCCACCCCATCGCCGGCAACCTGTTCGGCACGCCGCTCATCAGCCTGCTCCTGCTGCCGATCCCCTTGGCGCCCATCAGCCTCACGCTAGCGCGCGCGCTGTGGATCGCCGGCGCCATCGGCATGACGCTGTTCGCGTGGCTGATCGTGACGCGCTGGCTGAGCGATCGGCAGCAGGCGGCGCATGCGACGCCGGCCTGGATCGTACCGGTGGTCGGCCTGCTCGATGTACCCCTGGCCCTTCCGGGGCTCGGTCTCCCGCCGATGCAGGGAGTGATGATCTTCGGGCTGGCGGTGGGGCTGTTCTTCGCCGTGCCTCTGTTCACGCTGATCCTGTCCCGCCTCCTGTTCGAGGCGCCGCTGCCTGCAGCCTTGCAGCCATCGCTCCTGATCCTCGTGGCACCCTTCGCGGTCGGCTTCTCTGCCTATGTTGCCACGACGGGCGCAATCGATCTCTTCGCTAAGTCGCTTTTCGCAATCGCACTGTTCCTGCTCGCCGTGCTGCTGCCGAAGCTCGCCCGGTTCGGTCGCGCCTGCCCTTTCCGCGTCTCCTGGTGGGGCGTGAGCTTCCCGCTCGCCGCAACAGCGGTCGCGGCTCTGCGCGTCGCGACGGCGGAACCGGCTCCGGCGACCGACGGCCTTGCCCTGGCCCTGCTCGGGCTAGCCACGCTAGTCATCAGCTGGCTGCTCGTCCGAACCTTGATCGGCTTAGCTCGTGGAGAGCTGCGGACACTGACGCTATGACGGCCAATCGCCGAACTCCGGTTGCTCATCCGATGTCGGCTCTCACCACTTCTCATCAAAAAGCGGACTGACAGAAATCCACCCCTAGCAGCCATTCCGATCCCGACCCAACATTGTCGTTCAGACTGCTGCCAGCGCTGCCCGTGAGCGGACATAAGACTGGCATTCGATAAGCAGCACAATAAGATTTTCTATACTTGCTTTAAATTAAGTTATATAACATTGCCATCGTCGTCTATTGGCCTTGCGGTTTTAGGAGCGAGCGGTCGATCGTCCGCAGAATAGAAATAATTCAGGAATTAGATTTGTGCACGCCGCTCCATGGGGGCAGCCGCGGCCCAACCGCAGGTCGTCGCGATGGCGGAGTGGAGCGGCATGGGCTTGCCGAAGAGATAGCCCTGACCAAGGGCGCAGCCCATCTCGGTCAGCAGATCCGCTTCTTCTACCTGCTCGATACCTTCTGCGACGACGGGGATCTCCAAATCGTCGGCTAGGCGCAGGATGGTCTGAACGATACGGCGACTGGTGCGATCAGTCAGGAGGGTACGCACGAAAGCTCGGTCGATCTTGAGGGTCGTGATCGGCAGCGTGCTCAGGTAACTCAAGCTGGAGTATCCTGTCCCGAAGTCGTCGATGGCGACACCGAGGCCTGCCTGCCGGCATTCTGCCAAAGCTGCAGCCGCGCGCTCGGGATCTCGCATTAGTAGGCTTTCCGTAACTTCGATCTTGAGCCGATCGGGTTCGATTCCGGTCCGGGCGATAAGATCGGCGATCAGCTGGGGGAACGAGGCGGCGGCCAAATCGTGGCCGGACACGTTCACGCTCATGAACAGCTGGTTTTCGATCCAAGACAGGTTCCGCATCGCGGCGAGCATGAACTCCGGTAGCACGCGCCCGGCTTCTGCGAGGGCGAAGGCGGTGAGCTCGCTGATCAATCCGGACGCTTCGGCAACCGGAATGAACTCGACCGGTGGGACCATTCCACGGTGTGGATGGCGCCAGCGCATCAATGCCTCGAAGCCGGCCAGCCGTCGAGAAGACAGACGAACGATCGGCTGATAGTGCATTTCGAATTGACCAGCTCTCACGCCATCGCGGATCTCACGCTCGAGGACGAGCGTGTTCAGCGCGGACGTGAACGCGTCGTTCGCGGTCGGTCCGCTCGGCGAATGCGACTTGGCTTCGGCAGGTGGTGGCGCCGAGCCCTTCATATGTTCGAGCAAGGCAACGGTTTCGCGGTATCGATCCAGCACGACACCGAGGCACATACAAAGGATCGGATCGGTCTCGGCGATGCGGTGTGCGAGCTGCTCCTCGGTGATTGCGACCAGGGCGCTGTCTTCCAACGCGCGCACGGAAGCCGAACGCGGACGCTTGTCCAGAATCGCCATTTCGCCGACGATCTCGCCCGGGCCGCGTTGAGCCAGGACAAGATCTCCGTCCGGCCGCTCCAGGAAGACTTCAAGCCGGCCACTGACAATCAGGTAAGCCGCATCCCCGGGCTGGCCAGCTGCGAACAGGAGCGTTCCTGCCGGCACCAGCCTGCGGTCGAGTATCGTGTACAGCGCGTTCACCACCGGGCACCCCGAACGGCCGTTTCTACCGTCTAAAAGCCTGTAGCGGACAAATGTTTAAGCCAAGCAAAAGAGATGCTGCCTTCTTCGCCGTCGATCCGCATTCTTAATCGCTTATCAGCGTCGGCTTGCGATGGTCTCCGGAAGCCGGATGGGGAGACCGCAGGGCGATGTCTGAACCGCTCATCCGCTCGCCGCGAACGCTCAAGCGATGGACAGCCCCGTGCTTCGCAGGGGCGGGCGCCATCGTGGCGCTCCTTATGCTCGCTGCGGCGCTGCCAGCACCGTTCGCGCGATTGGAAAACTTCGCCGCCGACACGTTGCAACGGCTCTCCCCGCGCGAGCCAAGCGCGGCCCCGGTCGTCGTGGTGGATATCGACGAGGAAAGCTTGTCCCGACATGGCCAATGGCCGTGGCCGCGCACCGTCGTCGCCGACCTCGTGACCGCGCTCCAGGATCTCGGTGCCAGCGCCATCGCTCTCGACATGGTCTTTGCCGAGCCCGATCGGACCTCGCCGTCACGCCTCATCCCGGAATGGGCACAGCGTTTCGGCTTCCAAGCCTCGGCGATGCCATCCCCGCTGCCGAACCACGATGCCGTGTTGGCTGAAGCCTTCGCGCGCGGGCGGGTGGTGGCGGGTCTGGCGCCGATTGATGATGTGCGTGTCGGGCTTCCGGAACGCGTCGCAGCATTCGCGGTGATCGGCTCGGCCAACTTCGAGCAGATCCCGCACTTCAAGGGTGCGGTTGTGAACGTACCTGTGCTCGACGCGGCGGCGGACGGCCACGGCAGTTTTTCGATCAAGGCCGGCACGGATGAAATCACCCGGCGTCTGCCGATGCTCGCATTCGTCGGCGGTCGCTTGGTGCCGTCGCTCGCCCTCGAGGCGTTGCGGGTGCTGCAGGACGAAGACACATTCAAGGTGCGCGCCGAGCGCGTCGGCGAGACGCTGACCGGGTACACGGTCCGTGTCGGCGACATCGACGTCCCGCTCGATGCCGACGGCTCGCTCCGACTGCGCTTCCCCGCTCCGCGATCGTCGCGGACCGTTTCGGCTTGGCGGCTGCTTGACTCGGATCGCTGCGCCGAGTTGCGTGACGAGGTGAAGGGGGCAGCCGTGTTCGTCGGCACCAGCGCGGTCGGCCTGTCCGACTTGCGGCCGACACCGATGACCCCGTTCGAGCCGGGCGTCGATCTGCACGCCATCGCCCTCGAACAGGCTCTAACCGGCAAGCATCTCGTCCGTCCGGTCTGGGCATCCGGGGCAGAGCGCAGCACGGCGCTACTCCTTGGGCTCGCGGTCGCGCTTGCCGGCGCTCTCACGCCTTTCGGCGCGGCGGCCCTGATGGCCGCGTCGACGATCGTGGTTCCGAGCCTGATCGCGTGGGCCGCGTTCACCCGCGCCGACCTGCTTTTCGACCCGACGCTGCCCAGCCTCTCGGTCGCCGTCGGCTTCGCCGGAGCCATCCTGGTCCGCTATGCCGGCACGGAGCGCGCGTCGCGCCGGCTGCGCGCCGCCTTCACGCACTACCTTTCGCCCGACCTCGTCGCCGCGCTCGCTAGCGATCCCGCCCGGCTCAAGCTAGGCGGCGAGTCCCGCGAGATGACGTTCCTCTTCACCGACCTCGAAGGGTTCACCGCGATGACCGAGGCGGCGGGTGCCGAGGCGCTCGTTCAGTTGTTGAACGACTACCTCGATGGGATGTGTTCGATCGCGATGGAGCACGGCGGCACGGTCGACAAGATCGTCGGCGACGCGGTGCACGTCATGTTCAACGCGCCCCTCGATCAACCCGATCACCCCGAGCGCGCCGTGCGGTGCGCACTCGCGCTCGATTCATTTGCGGAAGCCTTCAAACTCCGTCAGCGCGCAGCGGGGATCGCGTTCGGCATCACGCGCATCGGGGTGAACACCGGGATGGCGGTCGTCGGGAATTTCGGCGGGTCGCGGCGCTTCGACTACACCGCTCACGGAGACGCCATCAACACGGCGGCACGGCTCGAGGCGGCCAACAAGACCCTCGGGACACGGATCTGCATCGCGCGCACCACCGTCGAACGCGTCTCGACACACGTCTTCAGACCCGTCGGAACGCTGATGCTGAAGGGCAAGTCGGTCGGTGTCGACGTGTTCGAACCCTCCACACAGCCGACCGGGGCGCTGGCCAACTATCTCGACGCGTTCGGTCGGATGGTTGCGGGCGATGCCGGCGCGCTGCAGGATCTGCTCAGCCTGCACGCCGCCGATCCGAACGATCCGATCCTCGCACTGCACGCACGCCGCATCAGAGCCGGCGAGTGCGATGCGCTTATGGCCGCCTGAAAACCGGCACTGTCAGCCCAGGACGAGAAGAAACGCGAGCGCGACGTTCGTGATCTGATGCAGGAACTGATCGAACCCCATGAGCCACCAGAACCGCGGATCGGTCATCGCGAAACGCAAACGATGCGACGCCACGGCCTTGCCGCGGTCGATCAGTCCATGAACGACGAAGTCCACGAGCGCGATCCACCAGAGCGTCGGCTTGAACAGCAGCGCGATGCCGAGAGTGGCAAGCGCATGTGAGCCGACATGAACGCCGAGTGGCGCTTGCCAACCTATAACGCGCTCCTTGCCGCGGGCCATCCACTCGGTCTGCGCGACGAAGTCGATCAGGTAATGCTTGGCAGCCATGACCAGGAGCAGCGCAGTCAGCGGCCCGAGGGGAACGGTCGTATCGAAGGCTGGCATGGACCCCTCCACTGGTCGCGGTCCGGCAGCTTTACTTTGTCCGCATCAATGAGGTGCTAACATGAAGGCGCGACAATAGGAGCCGATATCTTCAATTTGCGAGCAGGCAGTCTTATTGATGATTGATTAATCCATTTGTTTTATGATGTTTAGGTCTAATCCAGGCCTCATCATATGAGCGAACCTCAGCTACCGCGAGACGAGAAAGCCGAAATCTCCTGGATCGCGGTCATTCGGCTTGCCGACGGTATCGATCGCCCGTCTACTGTAACAGACGTTTCTTCCTCTGCAATGAAGATTAGAGTTCAAAAAGAACTGGATCTTCCAGATGTTTCGTCCTGAAAATCGTTGGGCGGAGCCTGATCTATCAGGTGAGGAAAGTTTGGCGAGGCGAGCAAAGCGTTGTTGCTGTCGTCGAGAAGATCGCCAAGCTCCCGTCTCAGCCGGCTGTCTCGACCGAGACCAAGAGCGCGATCCATGACGCCGATCGCCGAACACGTCTCGATACGCACCGCCGGACCGGCTCGTTTTCCTGAACCCGTTGTTACTGCCACCACGCTCGGAGTGCGCTCATGAATCGACTTTGTATCGTCCCCCTGACAATTGCCATGGTGGGGACCGGACTACCGGCACTCGCAGCTCCGGAACCGATCGGCGCGATCGAAAAAGTCCAGGCCGATGCGACCGCAAGCCAGGGCCACGAAACGCGCGCCTTGGCGCCGACCGGCCCATTACTGTTCAAAGACAAACTGCGCACCGGCCCCGGAGCAAGGCTGGAAGCCAAGCTCGAAGACGGCACCGTGCTAACGCTCGGAGAGAAGGGCCGCATGACGGTCGATGAGTTCGTCTACAAGCCGGGCTATCTCGGCGGGGCGATGAGCGTGAAGGTTGCACAAGGCGCCTTCTTGTTCGTGGGCGGAAAGGTCGAAGGACCGACGGGCGGCAACGTCGTCATAGAGACCCCAGTCGGTACGTTGGGCGTGCGCGGCACCACCGTCTGGGGTGGCCAGATCGACAAGGGTTATGGCGTGTTGGTGCTCGATGGTGAGGTTGAAGTCACCACCAAGCGCGGTAAGGTGCTCCTGAAGAAGGGCCAAGGCACGATGATCTACAACAACAAGGCTCCGATGGAGGCCGGCCCGTGGCCCGAGGATCGCACAACCCGTGCTGTGCAGACGGTCAGCTTTGCCAAGGTGCAGTGATCGGTCGATCTGACCCTAAATTGTGACCTAATATGGTCGGCGTACTGATCTTACGCCGACCAGATCCAACGCTTTATGTTCGGTCAATCCGCTGGCCGTGCACTGCCCGACGTGTAGGGTTCGGGTCGTCGCGCCGGTACCGGAGGCGGCGCGCGGGCCGCCCTTCGTCCCACGGCTCCACGCGGTGGCGACACATCTAAAGACCTTCCAAGCGCTGTCCTACGAGCAGCTGCATGCGGTGTTGTCCAACCTGTTCGGTTTGACGCTCAGCCAGTTCGGGCTGATGAACCTGCTTCGTCGAGCGCAAACACGCTTCCGTTCCGGCCGCGAAGAGGCCTTCTTGACCCTACGTCGGGCCGCGGCGGTCGCCTCGGACGAGACCGGCGTGCGCATCGAGGGCGGCACCAGAAGAAGTTCACCAATTGCTATCGCGCGATGTGAGCTGCCGAGGGCGAAGCTACCATCCCCGCCGTCGTCGATACCGCCCGCCTCACAGGCAGAAGCCCCTTGAGCACTTCCCTCAAAACCCTCGGCGCCTCAACCCAGCTATCACCGGGATGGGTAATTACGTTCGCTTAAGCGACCTGCCGCGGGTCCGGCTTGGGCTGGTAAGTCTGCGCCGTGCCCTTGCGCGTGCGCTTGGCCACATAGAGCGCCGCATCGGCGTGGCGCAGGACGGCGTCGCGATCGTGCGACGCTTCGCTGGACCACGCGATGCCGATCGTTCCCGTCACCCGGGCGATGTGGCCCTGTCCGTCCATGACAATCTCTAGGTCGTGCAGGAGGCGCCGCACCATGCGGTCCAGGTCCGCGCGACCGAGGTCCTGGGGGACGACGACGGCGAACTCGTCGCCACCCAGGCGCGCCGGAAAATACCGCTCGTAGCCGGCTTTGCGCAGGCGCTCGGCGACGCGGCGCAGCACGGCGTCGCCCGCTGCATGGCCGAGGGCATCGTTCACGCCTTTGAAGCCGTCGAGGTCGATCAGGAGGACGCCGACGTCGCCGTCGGCAGCCCGCGCCTCGTGCAGCCGCGCATCGAGGACGCGGTGGAACTCGGCCCTGTTGGCCAGCTGCGTCAGGTCGTCGGTGCGGGCTTGGTGCCGAAGCCGCGTCTCTAGCCCGTGCCGCTCGGTGATATTCTGGATCAACCCGATGAGGGCGGCGGGCTTGCCCTTGGCCAGCTCGGTCTCGCAGGAGCATCGCACGCGCCGCGTATTGCCCTTGGCGGTCACGAGGTCGGCCTCCAGCTCGAACGGCTCGCCGGTGTCCAGGGTGCGCATCACCGCGGCCCTGAACGCCGTACGGTCGGGCTCGGGGAAGGCGTCCATGACGTCGCCGGCCGGCGCGGCGCCGCCGACGGGCAGCTCATGGATGGCGAAGACGCCGTCCGACCAAGTCAGGGATCGCTTCTCGATGTCGTATCGGTACGATCCCATGTCGGCCATGCGCTCGGCCCGTTTGAACTGGCGACGCTCGCGTTCCAGGCGTTCGACCGCCATCCGGTGCTCCTCGGCCACCTCCGCGGCGCGGATGGCGAGGGTCCGGGCCTCGATCAACGCTTCGGCGACGCAGGCCAGCTCGGTGAGGATGTCGAGGTCGGCCGCCGTCTGTGCGCGGGGCTGCTCGTCGAGGACGCAGAGCGTTCCGACCGTGACCCTGTCGCCGTCGGGGCGCCGGACGCGGACCGGAACGCCGGCGTAGTAGCGGATGTGCGGTGCGCGCGTGACGAACAGGCTCGTCGCGAAGCGCGGGTCGAGGGTGGTGTCGGCGACGATCAGCGGCGCCTCGGTCTCGAACACGATGGGGCAGAACGCCTGGGCCCGCTGGGTCTCGGCCGCCAGGGGCCCACAGCGCGCCTTGAACCACTGCCGCTCCGGGGCGACCAGGGTGATCGAGGACATTCCGGTCCCGAGCATGCGTTGGGCGAGCTTGGCGAGGGCGTCGAACTCGCGCTCGGGCGGCGTGTCGAGGAGGTCGATCTCGGCGAGCGCCTGTTGGCGCAACGCCTCGCGCTGTGTGTCCGACATGTTTCCCTGTCGCCCGTGTGCAGCCCACTGAAGCGAAGGTGCTGTCGTTTGAATACGACGAATAGACTTAATCAAAGGTGACGTGTGCTGCGGCCTATCACAGAGCACACTCTATATCGTCACCTTCGTCTGCCTCATGCTCAAACAGGCCGCTCAACTCGCGGCCAGTTTTTAACAACCCCTAACGTCGGCTTTCTTGTTTCACCACCCGAAACCGGACTGACATGAATCCACCCTGTGCGGTCATTCAGCTTGCGACCCGACTCGGCCGCCTGGATCGCCGATCGCGCTTCCCATAAGCAGCCATTCAGCGGTCGCCGGGAGCTAGACCAAGATCACCGTCCCGTGGTCAAGCTGTTCAACCCCATGGGGCCGGCGACCTGGCTGCTCTGCGAGCTCGATGCGGATGGGGACACCCTGTTCGCGTTTTGCGATTTCGGCGAGGGCGAACCCGAACTGGGCTACGTGAGCCTGGAGGAGCTCAAAGAGATCAGTGCGGGCCTCGTAATTGGCTTGGAACGCGACCTTTCGTTCCGGGGTACGCAGCCAATCTCCGTATATGCGCGTGACGCGAGAGCAGCGGGCTGGATCGTTGAGCTGAACCTCGGGGCAACAATGTACCCACGCCGCTGACGGCGGGCTGTGAGCTTTAGGGGGGGCCTGTATCGATCAGGCCCCCTGCTTCTTCACGGTTTGGGCGTGGTCCACTTTGTCGGCCGGGCTTTCCAGCACTTAGCGTAGAATTCCTTGCGTTCCAATGTCTTGCTACTTTGGTCGTCTGGCTTACGCATCCGAAGCCCATCACCCTTGTACATCTCTGCGATACGAACGTGCGCCTCTCGCATAGCGGTGAAACGACCACCACCAAAGTGGCTATCGCGCTCGCCCACCAACTCCTTGAGATTGATGTTCCAGCATTTCATCACGGTGCAGCCGCGTTTGATCGCCTCTGTGGCGAACAGGGTGTCCTCGCCGTGAATCGTGAACGAGGGGTCGGGCAAAACCTCATGGCGCCTGGCTTTGCGAAAATTCCGAACAACGAACATGCTTCCCTTGAGATCAGGGTTGCGTTCAAAAACATGATTTTCCGCGTATAGCTGCGGATCCGCCGAATACTTTACGTTGAAGCCGCCGCCAGGTTTGCCTGGATTGTTGGGAAAGAAGACATCGACCTCCGCATAGGCAGCCTGTCCGTTCTTTGCCATCTCGGGGAATAACCTCCAGGCGCTGTTGTGCTGTGCCTTTTCGTAGAGCACTGCATCATCGTCCATCATGATGCCCCAGTCGTAATCGCTCGCATAGAATGCCTTGAGGCACTCAATACGATTGTGGATCAGCATCGCGCCTGGAACCAGGTTGACGGAACCTCCCAACTTTTGGGCTCGGCTCAGGCATCCGGCATAGTCAAGTTCGAAGGTATCCAGATCCGCTTGGCTCCATCCGCTCAACCTGAAGTGCAAACACACATCCGTATTGCTTAACCAAGCTACAATTTGCTGTGCAAAAGCTTTTCTGCGCTTGCTCCATTTGATTTCATCAAGCGGGCGGAACGACGTGACGAATGCGCCGAATTGCTTGGCGACCTCCATCGCCACTTCGTCACTGGACTCTCTATCCGGAGGAAGCGTTGTTTTACATAAGGTGTTGGGCGAATGGACTTCGTTCGCCTCTTGGGTGGCTGCATTGCGAGGCACAGTGGGCGGATCATCCAAGGTGCTAGCAACCGGTGGAGACGCGATTGTTCGGTCATTTTTAATTTTCCTGTTTTTGCTCATTGTGTTCCCATTTAATACAGAAATGCCACACATAAATCGCGCGATCCGCAGAGAGACGGAGCCAGTACAATTCTATCGTTCTTATAGATTTTCCGCTTAACGGAAATCATCCAAGGCGTTGCACATCAAGCCTTTGTTATAAAACTGCAGCTGTCGCTTACGATTGTCGAAATGCGAGATGTTTCCAGTTTCGAATAGATGATGAATCGCCCTTATGCCCTCTTGAACATGCCAGGGAACAAGCGATCCCGCGCTCAGATTCATGTCGCAAAGGAGGTTTGCCTGCTCGATGGCGCTCAGCTCCATGTAGGTTTCATGATGACTGAGGAGATTGGAGCCTACTGAATCGAAGGCCGGAACGGCGGGACTGCTGCCAGGCATGAAATCACCGAGCGTGCAGAGCCGACCAAGGGGACTGTCAAACGGAAAGCGGATGCTTCGATCCAGCTTCGCTCCACGCTGCGGAAAGGAGAACGAACGGAAGTCGAAGGCGTTATCGGAACCACTGTTGCCGGTCATGCCCAGCTTTAGCCCTAGTGTGACCTGCCCATAGGCTTGCGCGATCCTGTACGCGCGGCTGCTATCAAAGGTAACTTCGAGATCGTCCCGTTTCAGATATCCGTGCAATGCTCGCTTGAGCGCCGTAAGTAGAACAGCAACCCCGGGCTCAGTGGTGCCCAGCACGTGGATGTGCTGGATGTGATCCAAATAGCCGTCGTCGATGAGCGTTTTGATCGTCTTGCACCAAAACCAGAAATCCAGGCGGGTGTGGCCGCCCAACGCAATGCCCCACATGCGCCGTGTCTTCATCTCATCGGCCCAAACGCGGGCTTCCCGATGATTGCGCCCCTGGTACACAGCTAGAAGCCGGGTTCCCGCACGGGCGTTGGCGATGGCGTAGTCTGTGTTGTCTAGGGTGGCATTAAGGCACTTGGAGAAGGTCCAGACATTGGGCTGTGCGTCGATGGCACGTGTCGGCACGTCGACGGGAAGACCCAAATTGCAGTTGATCTCAATCCACCTTAGCGAGCGTTCGCGAAACGTCTGAAGCGCCTCCTTCACGGCTCCGCTAATTACGGAGAAACCGCCGCTATCGCCTAAAAGGAACGAGGTGCTGGGGTCGCGATGGCTCACCATGGTAGGCTGAGTGTCGTAGACCCCTTCCGCGGCCGTATAGAGGGCCCAGGGGTAGTGGAACAGGCCCGCCGGATCCAAGAAATTCAACTGTTGGGCGGTTAGACCGGCCGGAAGCGGTCGCTTATGTGCGGACGCCGGCTTGCGTGTAAAATGAGCGAAGGTGCCGTTGATGGCCGGTAGAAAGCGCGCGTAGTTGTTTGCACGCTGATGAAGCGCGATCATTTCTGTGTCCAATCATAGGAAGGATAAAGGTCTGGGGAACCCTTCAAAGGGCTCCCCTTACATGCTCGTTAAAGCGTCGAAGGTTCGTTGTTAGGCTTCAGCGAAGCCCCTTTAGGCCATCTCACATCTTCAATCTTGCGAACGCCACTGTTCATTCGAACGCCGTTCACAGATAGCGGGATGAACACTCGATAAGTTGAGCTAGTTGTGCCGAACTCGAAGCAAACTCCGTGGTCTCCCACCCGACAGATCACGCCGACATTGACCTCGGGGAACACCGCCGCAAAAGCTCTGAGGAATGCCACATAGTCGTCCAGGCGGACGGACACGGAGCTTGCTCCTTGAACTTCCTCGACCACCATGCAGACGGGACGGGCGTCAGCCTCGGCTCCACTGGACGTAAATCCCATGGCACCAATCGTAATGGTCACATCCGGTGGCGGATTAGCCCTCCTGGTAGCGGTCTTCACTGCCTTGGCAGCGTTGTCCGCGTACGAACCGGCGTAGCCGTGGAACACCGCCGGTACTGCCTCGCAGCTTGCGAGAAAGGCCAAGTTGGGACTCAGCTCCATCGGTAAAGGGCCGGTGAGACCCTGAAGCAGCACTCCAACGCTATCCTTGCCTGCGCCGGCATCGCTGGCTGCGCCGGTATACAACAGCAACTTGCCGAAGCCCGTCGCTCTCTCGGTAGCCTCTACACCGACATCAAAGACAACTCGGCGCTCCATCGGCAAAATGTTCGCCTCCACACGCTTGCGCCTCTGTGTATCCAGCCGAGTATGTCCCTGAACCGCGGCACCCAGAATGAGGTCACGTTGGTGTGTTAGTACCTCGACAATCACGCTGCTGGGGTGCAGCAAAAGGCTCCAGGTGATCTTTCCATCAGGGTGGAACACCATCTGCTGCTCGTCCTGCCGCCGCGGAGTACGAGGATTGTGCGGGTCAGTGCCCGGTCGCGCGACACTTGATGTGGCCTCCGCAATTACGCATCGCCCCATCTGCATCGCTTCCCCGAGCGCCTGAGTGCGGGGCAGTGGCTTCGCAAGATCGGCAACTGCCTTTGTGACCAGGTTCTCAGCTACCTCGCCCACTTCCTCGGTGGTCCCGTCGGGGCGCACGGCCTGGAGCACGACTTTGGGCGTTGCTCCGCCCATGCCAGTCAATATGGACAGGCCCCGTGCAAAAAGGATTCTCCCCATCTTTTCGGCACTCAGCGCGATGGGTTGGGGCGACTGATCATCATCAGTCGCCTCCTTACGCTCCAGAACGTTGGTGCCACCCGCCTTATCGATAACGCTCAGTAACTGGACAACACTATCGCGGCTCAACGGCATATCTTCGAAGCTAAGGCCTTGCTCCACAATAGCCAACAGTAAACCGTCAAACTGCGCGCAAAGCGAGTTCACTCTCTTGCTGTTATTGGTCTTGTTGACGGCATCGCCAACGTTTAGGCCGAAGATCGCAGAAGCAGCTGGTGCAAACACGTGGTTGCTACCAGGCTTCTTGAACTTGCCCTCTCCGAATGCGTCCGGGAACTGGTTGTTGGACGCATGCCGGAACAACAGCATGGCCATCGCGAGCATTGTCCAGTTGGCAAATCGTGACCGGTTGCGAGCGATCGCCACAACCGAGCCCATCGCGGTGATGGAGTTCTGCCAAGTGGCGCGGTCCGCGTCGGTGGGGTCGGCACCACCTTCGGGAACCTTGTGGTCGATCAGGTCCTGGTTGGCTGCGGTTAACGCAGACAAAGAGTTCGTGTCAGTGATGATAGCGAGAGCGGACGCGGGATCGGCAGCGTGCTGAGTGGGAACGGCAGTCATCGAAATCTCCAAACACAATCGATTGCCGCGCCGCCAGGATTGGCAGCACGTCAAAACAGCCGCTCACGTGCGGAAGTTTTGGTGGTTGGATGGACCTCGCGGCTCCGGGTGCGCAGCAAGCTGCCACCGCCAACCAATCGATTGCGTAGGCAAGAGAATCGGCCCGCGCAGTCAAATGTAAAAATATCACGTCTTATCGGTTCGTCAAGCACTGTTTTACATATTATTGGATTGGAATCTGACTAAGTGCAGTTAGTTGGTTAACTGACGACTTTCCGTTGAACGGAAAGTCGCTCTCTGTCTCGATGGGATTTTGGGTTTGCTCCCGCCGCCTCGCGTGCCGAGCCAGAGCCGCAGCTTTCATCTTGGCTTTGTGCTCAGCACTCTTGGGCTGACCCTTGAGAGCTCTACCGATGGCTTGGCGTACCGATGGGGACTGCATTGTTCCGGTTCTGGCTTTCCGGATCTTTTCGATACTCTCGGGTCGATGGGTCTCACCCGGTTGCATATGGCATACCCGCTTGCTCTTCTTTCGAGTTTTAATCTCCATGGTTTCCGCGTTGATGATGCCCGCCTTGAAGGCTGCCTTGTCTTTCCAGGTCAGGACATAACCGTCGTCACTGGCCATGAATTCCCAAGCATCGTTCATCAGAATACGCTCCTTTAATCGCGCAAGCTGATATAGACTGCGCTTCCATATCTTGCAATACTCGTTAAAACTGATATTGAATATTCGGTTCTGGCCCTCCTGATAATCTTTGCTTGCGGTATATCTGTTGTGTAGGAATGCGTAGACCTTTTCATCGATTGACGTGCTCTTCATGATCCTTCTCCTTTTTTATATATGATTTCGATTGACAGGTGATATGTCGACGTTCGGGCGGACTATCCGTCTGTTGACCGTTATTATTGATAGCATGGCAATAGGTTACTTGTATGTATATTTATAGGAGGCAATACTGACCTAGATGGAAAGTAATAGATTACATCCATACTACTTCGTAGAAGTAGTATAGACGCACTCACATTGCTCCCAACTAGATCAGGCATAGCCGTCCTGACATACGACGTTTCGCGTCGTGCCTTGCTCGCTCTGCTCGCAAGCCACTCGCGACCCCGTCGAACGTCGATGCGCTGCGCTCCTCGTCTTGCTGGCTTTCGCCATCAGACGAGGGCTGCTCGTAGCGCCATTTCGCTGTCGCTCCATGGAGCGCCACGAGCGGACTTCCAGTCTACCCATTTGGTTCTTGAGTTAATGGGCAGGGAAGGTTGTGCCGCGCCGCCAACGTGAGATGCAGTCAGCTCGAAACATGCGAAAATCGAGGAAAACAGAGCGTTAAATCAATAGCTTAGGCAAGCGTCTTGAGCTGCCGTAAGCAAACACACGCGGACGATTTCTATGCTGCATTTCCCGCTCAATCTCTATCAAATAACATCTAGGCTTCGCCTCAGACACAAAGCGAGGGCTAGACGCAATCATCGGTTGAACGGCAGGACGACGGCAGTAGCGTCCCGGCATGAGATCCACACGGGATCCAACGGAGACGCAGATGTCGGTGCTTAAGACGCTCAAGCTCAGCAACGCCGCCCCTATCGTCACAGCTGGCGATCCGTTAGCGCGGGCTCGTGACAAGCTGCTCGGCAGCCTGGCTGATCAGCGGGCCTTCGCCAGCGCGGTGGTGGCCGGTGAACTCTACACGCCACCCAAGAACCTCGTGAGCCGCAGGAACGAGGCGGGCGAGCGGGTGAGGGTGGAGGTGAGTCGGCGCATGCGCAAAGGCTGGTTCGAGGATGGCACGGGTACCGTTCACTTCGCAGCTCGCGTGGGCGGCAAGCCGCTAGAGCTGGCCAAGGGCAAGCAGGCGGTGGAGGTGGGCACGCTCGATAAGCTGCCGTCGGTCATCGATACGCTGATCGAAGCGGTACGCGCGGGGGAGCTGGACGCTCAGATCGCAACCGCCGCCGAGGCACGGGGGTTGATGATGGCGGAGCGTCGCAAGCGCAAGGCAGCTTGATCGCTCCGGGAGCGACGGTGAGCAGCACCGCAAATTATGCTGCTCACCGCTCCTTCTGCCACGGGTACGTTGCCCACCGTGCATACGGCGAAAGGCTGCATTTTAGCAATTTTTATGAGCGTATTCTCAAGAGCTTAGGCGAGCCAATGTCGTCGCCAGCTACTTGCGCGCAGAACGTCAAGATCCGGCGACCGCGCCGCTGCCAACGGCCTTCACAGGCCTCCCCTGGCGACCAATCAGTGCGCGAGGCCCACCGGCTTGTCGAGCTCAACCCGAAACCGGATTGCCCGATCGAACAGTGGGGCTTTCCGGTATTGCCGGTCACGCCGCCACGATGGGGCGCTCACATCACCCACCAGGCGTGTTTCGAACAGACCCAGCCACGTCAGCGGCCGCAGCACCCGGCTCTCGAAAGCGAAGCCGGCGAAATCCGCCAGGCCGTAGTCCAGCGCGGGGTCCCAAACCGTACAGCTGCGCATCAGGTCTTCGCGAGCGACCCATTCCGGCGACATGACGGAAAGGCACCACAGCACGATGCCGATATGGTTCTGCGGCCAGGCCTCCACAGGCACGCGGTCGAAATAGCCAAGGTTGACGCGCCAGAACATCGTCTCGAACAGGCAACGGAACAGATTCGCAGCTTGGTCGTCACGAACAAGCGTTGCACCAGCTTTGGTCACCAGCAGCCGCCGCTGCCGTTTGCGAAGCAACTTGGCAGTTTGCGCGATGATCCGGGTGGCCTCCACGGGCATCACATCGATCTCGTTGAGCACCTTGTTCATCGAGAGGACCTGGGCCTTGTCATAGCCGGGCCAGGTCATGGCATCGAAGAGCGCGCGAACGTCGGCGCGGCTCAGCGCACCCGTGGCGGTCAGCGTGAGGCCAGCGAGAGCCTGAGCCCGCTGGATCATCAAGCGCGTGATACCAACCAGTGGCGCGGCCATCGCGGCATCAGCCGTGGCATCGACGGTGATCACCTCCGGCATTCCTCCGGCCGACAGCTCCAACAGGGCATCCAAGCTGGATCGGGTGAGGAGGCCCCAGACAGGGGGATGGATGAGCGTGGACATGAGCGAATATGTGCCACCGCCCCAGCGGCGATGGCCAGAGTTATCAGCCCAGCTCCAGGACGCTCACCCACACGCTTGAACAGCTCCCGGGCTGCTGGGGCGCTGAACCCGCGCCCCGCCGATGCTGGGGCTTCCTGGGCGCGGGATGACAGCTGTCGGTTTGTGAGGAGGGGGCAGCACTCGGAGTGGGTTTGCCCATCTGATCCTCCAACGACGCGAGGATAAGGAATGATCCGGCTCTGGCTCACGAGCACGGCCATCGGCACGCTCGCAGCTTGGTACTCCGGCCTCGATCCATTCGCCCCCTACTTGTACGAGTTCATCATCCTCGGCGCGTTGGTGTTCGGCGCGGGCTTTCTCATCCTCGTGGCGGGCGTCCTCGGCAGCTCCATCCTCATGCTCTTGGTGGTAGGAGCGCTCCCCATGGCGATGGGGTTCAGCGAGCAGATACTGCAGCGTGAGATCAAACCCAGCGGAGCCTTCCAACGCTACGGCACTAATGCCCCCGTCGGCCTGGTGACACGGATTGAAGGGTCTCAGCTCTATGGACGCATCACCAATCGGCACCCCCGGGACTGGTTGCGCCTGGCGATGGTCCAATGCACGCCGGTGTTCGCCAACGGTACACCCAGCCAGCGGGTGCGAGAGATTTCAGTGGGCGCCGGTGGATGGCTGGCACCAGGGGAGGGGGTGGAGCAACCCCTGCTGAGTAGCTCCGGGCTCCTGTGGGAGCCCGGCATGAGCATGCAGCTCACCACCTGCGAGATCGGCTCCGCTGACTTCTACGGGGACCCAGTGTTCAAACCCGCGTTCACCTACGCCAAGGACCGAGACAACCACTACGTGTTCGAGGTCACCAACACGCGCCAGGATGCCAGCCTCACGCGGGTAAGTTTTTCCTGCTGGGTCCTCAACGCCGCGAGCGGCAGCCAGCCACACAAGCAGGATCTGCGGGTGATTCCTCTGTACGCGGACGGCACCAGCTACATCGTACCTCCTTGGCAGCACGTCACGCTCTACAACACCCAGCTTTTCGCAGGGCGCAGCATCACAAGTTGCGCAGTGAAGGAGGTTTTGTGGAGCCATTGAGCGCCGCGTCTATAACGTCGCCGCTCCAGATATCCGATCGATTGGGCTGAAGCTCTCGTCAACGGGTCGCTTCCGACGAGCGGGCAGGGCCTATGACACCTGGGGGTGGACGCATGGGAGGAAGGTTGACGGCCTGGGCGATGGACGTTGGTGGGATGTAGCGCTCGGCTCGGAGCGTGATCGGAGGGACCGACGCTCCGAGACCTGCCGACGTTTTCGGATCTCGACGCTCAGCATGCCACCCGTGTGAAGCTGGCAACTTTATCGCTGTTACGCCAACGCGGGCAGGCAGCCGAGGTCCTGGACGCGGAGCCCAAACTCCTCATTCATCCCTGCTCCAGGAGGTTTGTGAAGTTCGCGACGATCCCGGGCATCCGGCTGCCCTTCCGGGACGAGGCCATCAACCGGACATGGTAGCGGGCGCCGTCTGCGCTCTCGATCGTCCGCTCGGAGGGCCGGCTCGTCGCTAGCACCGTCGGGATCTCGTCCAACAGCCACGTCAGGGGGATCGGCGACGAAAAGTTGCGCAGGGGCCGACCGACGTCGCCCGGCTGAAGGCCAAAGATTTGCGCCGCGGCGGCGGTGAACATCCGGATGTGGAGATCCGGCGTCAGGAGCACGCTGGCGACGTTCATGCCCTCGAACAGCGTGGACTGGTCGTCACTCATCTGATCGATGGCCTCGACCTTGGATGTCAGCTCGGAATTTACCGTTTGGAGCTCCTCGTTCAGAGACTGCGTCTCCTCCTTCGAAGCCTCCAGCTCCTCGTTGGCGGCCTGCATTTCCTCGTTGACGGAGTACAGCTCCTCGTTCGAGGATTTGAGTTCCTCAAGGGAGGTCTCGTACTCCTCGATCACGCCCTGCAACCGCTCGCGCGTCATGCTCAACTCGCGTTCCAGGCCCTGGAACGCCGTGTCCCGCTCGTTCGCTTCCAGGGCGTGCCGCTCCTTCACGGCGGGCGCAGCGGCTTCATTGAACACGACCAGGAACAATGGCTCGGTCGCGCCGGCCGTGTTCAGCGGCTTGACGACCAATGAGATCGTCTGGAGCCGGCCGTCCGGCATCTCGACGCTGATGCTGTCGCGCACGACCCGGGTGTTGCCCTCGATCGCCTCGCGCAGCGCCGTCCGCAGATCCAGCCGCAGGCCCTTGCGAGCCATTGCGGCCAGCTCCCGGGTCGGCTGGCCCGGTACGACCTCCAGGTGATCGCCGATCCGCGACGAGTAGTGCACGGCCTCGCCCGTCCGTGTCACGACCGCGTGGGGCGGCGTGAACTCGGAGAGCATCAGCGTCTCGACCGTGTGCCGCAGGGCCGTGTGCGTCGTGACGTTGCGCCGGTACGGCTGGCCGGCACCCGCGAAGATCGGCGTGTCCGGCCCGGACATCGGCGGCAACCGGGCCGGCGGGATCGCGTCGCGGGCCTGGAAGATGCGGTTCCGCTTGTCGATCGTCTCGAACAGATCCTCGAAGCGCGTTACGTTCTCAGCCATCCCGATGAATAGGTAGCCGCGCGGGCGTAGGGCGTAGTGCAGCACCGGCATCAGTTGCTGCTGGGCTTCGACGCCGAGGTAGATCAGCAGGTTGCGGCAGGAGACGAGATCAAGACGTGAGAACGGTGGGTCGCGCAGCACGCTGTGCGGGGCGAAGGTGCAAAGGTCGCGCACTGCCTTAGCGACCACCGCGCTTTCGCCTTCGGAGACGAAGTGCTGCGCGATCCGTTCGGGTGAGACGGCGGACAGGTAGGTCCTCGGATAGAGGCCGGTCCGGGCAACCGTGAGCGAGCGCTCGTCGATGTCGGTGGCGAAGATTTGCACGCGTGGCGGATCTGCCAGGGTGAGCATGTGCTCGCGCAGGAGGATGGCGAGGGAGTAAACCTCCTCGCCGGTCGAGCACGCCG